>DXBF01000023.1 GCA_019116705.1 Candidatus Gemmiger avistercoris | reverse complement strand
CATGAAGATGACGGTGTCGCCCTCCTGGACGCGGCCGCCCTCGCAGGTGACGCAGGGCACCACGAACTCGTCGGTCACGCCGTCGGCGTAGCTCTTCTCGATGGCTTCCTTGGCGCTGGCCGCGTGGTTGCCCTCGCCGTAGACAAAGGCGGCGTAGGCTTTCTCCTCGCGGTCCCAGTTCTTGTCCCGGTCCATGGCGTAGTAGCGTCCGGTGACGGTGGCGATCCGGCCGACGCCCAGCTCGTCTAGCTTGGCCTGCAGGTCGGCCAGGAAGCCCTCGCCGGAATGGGGGTCGGTGTCGCGGCCGTCCATGATGCAGTGCAGGTAGACCTTGTCGGCCCCCATGTGCTTGGCCATGTCCAGCACGCCGAACCAGTGGTCGGCATGGCTGTGCACGCCGCCGGTGCCCACCAGGCCCATCAGGTGGATGGCCTTGCCGGCGTCGATGGCGGCCTTCATGTTCTTGACCAGCACGGGATTTTTCTTCATCTCGCCGTCCTGGATGGACTTGGTGATGAGGGTGAGCTGCTGGTAGACGATACGGCCCGCGCCCATGTTGGTGTGGCCCACTTCCGAGTTGCCCATCTGGCCGTCGGGCAGGCCCACGGCCATGCCGGAAGCGTTGATGGTGGTCATGGGATACTTCGCAAAGATCTCGTCCAGGCGGGGCTTTTTGGCGGCCGCCACGGCGTTGCCGAAGGTCTCGTCCGGGGTCCAGCCGAAGCCGTCCATGATGCAGAGAAGGACAGGTTTTTTAGCCATAAATGTTTGAACTCCTTTTCCTACCTGTCAAAAGGCACTTTCCCATCCCCTGGCAGGCAGATCGCGTTATATTTGTGTGAGGGGGCCGGTCAGCCCTTGGTGGCGGCGTCCACGATCTCGCAGAACTTGCCGGCATGCAGGGACGCACCGCCGATCAGGCCGCCGTCCACGTCGGGTTTGGCCAGCAGTTCCGCCGCGTTGCCGGGGTTCATGCTGCCACCGTACTGGATGGTCATGCCCTCGGCGACGGCCTCGCCGTACAGTTCGCCGACGACCTTGCGGATGGCGGCGCAGACTTCCTGGGCCTGGTCGGAGGTGGCGGTGCGGCCGGTGCCGATGGCCCAGATGGGTTCATAGGCGATGATGACGTTCTTGACCTGCTCCTCGGTCACGTCCTTCAGGGCGATCTTGACCTGCATGCGGACCAGTTCCTCGGTAACGCCCTGCTCGCGCTGGGTCAGGCTCTCGCCCACGCAGACGATGGGCTTCAGGCCGGCGTTGAGGGCGGCCAGGGTGCGCTTGTTGACGGTCTCGTCGGTCTCGGCAAAATACTGGCGGCGCTCGCTGTGGCCGATGACCACGTACTCCACGCCCAGGTCCACCAGCATATCGGCGGAAACTTCGCCGGTGTAGGCGCCGGACTTCTCGAAGTGGACGTTCTGGGCGCCCACATGGACGTTGGTGCCCGCGCACTTGGCGACCACGTTGCACAGGTCGGTGAAGGGTACGCAGACGACGACCTCGCAGTCAGCGCCCTGCACGCCGGGGATCAGGGCCTCCAGCAGCAGGCCCGCCTCGGTGGGGGTGTTGTTCATCTTCCAGTTGCCGGCGATAACGGCTTTGCGCTTCTGTTTATTCATAACGTAAAACTCCTTCCGATTTTTGTGTTCGTACATGCCAAAACGGGCGCGGCGGCCCTGCCGCCGCGCCCTGCGGTCATTATGCGTTCTGGATGCAGGCGATGCCGGGCAGTTCCTTGCCTTCGAGGTACTCGAGGGAGGCGCCGCCGCCGGTGGAGATGTGGGTCATCTTGTCGCCCAGACCCATCTGCTGCACGGCAGCCGCGCTGTCGCCGCCGCCGATGACGGTGGTCGCGTCGCTTTCGGCCATGGCCTTGGCGACCGCCAGGGTGCCTTCCGCCAGGGTCGGGTTCTCAAACACGCCCATGGGGCCGTTCCAGACAACGGTCTTGCTGGCCTTGACGGCATCCGCAAACAGTTTCATGCTCTCGGGGCCGATATCGCAGCCTTCCATGTCGGCGGGGATGGCCGTGACGGGGACCATGGTGGTCTGCACGGGCGCGTCGATGGGATCGGGGAAGTCGGTGACGCAGGCGGTGTCCACGGGCAGCAGCAGCTTGACGCCCTTGGCCTCGGCCTTGGCCATCATCTCTTTGCAGTAGTCGATCTTGGTGTCGTCGCACAGGCTCTTGCCGATCTCATAGCCCTGGGCCTTGAGGAAGGTGTACGCCATGCCGCCGCCGATGATGAGGGTATCGACCTTTTCCAGCAGGTTGGAGATGACGTTGAGCTTGTCCGCCACTTTGGCGCCACCCAGGATGGCGGTGAAGGGACGGACGGGGTCGTTGACCGCGTTGCCCAGGTACTTGATCTCCTTCTCCATCAGGTAACCGACGGCGGTATCCTGCACGAATTCCGTCACACCGGCAGTGGAGCAATGGGCGCGGTGGCAGGAGCCGAAGGCGTCGTCCACATAGGCGTCGGCCAGGCTGGCCAGTTCCTTGCTGAACTCCGGCAGGTTCTTGGTTTCTTCCTTGCGGAAGCGGGTGTTCTGCAGCAGAACCACATCGCCGTTGCCCATGGTGGCGACGGCAGCCTTGGCCTTGGGTCCGACGACCTCGTCATCGTCCGCGAACTCCACCGGCTGGCCCAGCTTTTCGCTCAGGCGCACAGCGACCGGGGCCAGGCTGAACTTGGCCTCGGGGCCGTTCTTCGGCTTGCCCAGGTGGCTGCACAGGATGACCTTGGCGCCGTCCGCGACCAGCTTCTTGATGGTCGGCAGCGCCGCGTTGATGCGGTTGTCGTTGGTGATCACGCCGTCCTTCATCGGGACGTTAAAGTCGCAGCGGACCAGAACGCGCTTGCCGGCGTAATTTTCATCATCAATGGTCTTTTTACCCAAACCCATAGTAAAAGCTCCTCTCGGTATGTTTTACAATTTGTTGTCCGGGGCGCAGTGTCCCGGCGACCTGATTCTATTATACGCACAAACGCCCCGTAGCGCAAGATGTTTTTGACAGATTTTTAACCGCCCGCCCCCGGTTCCGCGCCCTCCCTTTTGGGGGACAGGACCGACACGAAATCAAAGTGCCGGTCCAGCAGGCGGCCGAACCAGCCGCCCAGCGGGCCGTAGCACAGCGCGCCGATGACGGTGCCGGCGCCCACGCCCTGGAGATTGTGCAAAAAGCCTGCGGTGAGCAGGGCCGCCACCGTGACGCAGGTAAGGTCGATGGTCATTTTGACCCGGGGGAAGGGCTTGTTGAGAATGCCGGCCAGATCCCGGGCGAACAGGTCTGCCGGGATGATGGGCAGCTTGCAGCGGTTGGACAGCGCGATGCCCAGGCCGATGACCGGGCAGCTGAGCGCGAAGTACAGGATACGCCAGCCCATGGTGCGGGGCATGGCGGGCCACCAGGCCCCGAACACGTCCAGCAGGTTGCCAAAGGCGAAGCCCACCACAAAGCTGAACAGGTAGGTGGGCACAAAGCGGCGGCGCAGGATCATCAGGGTGAGGATCATGGCCCCTTGAAACAGGTAGGTCCAGGTGCCCAGGGTGAGGAAGGGAAAGACCAGCGACAGCGCATAGGGGAAGCTGGACACCGGCGAGATGCCCAGCCCCGCGTACACCGTGGCGGCCACGGCAAAGCTGTTGATGGTGACGGCTACGGCCAGCGCCAGTTCCCCGCGGACCGTGATGCGGCGGCCGGAGGTTTGTTGTTTTTGCATGGGAACGCTCCTTTGTTTTATGGCAAAATCAATGCATATTATTTTTATATGATTTACAACTACAAGGATACCAGGGCCGCGCTGCTTTTTCAAGTGGATCACTTGCCCTTTACCGAACATATATTGCTATGGGCCGCCGTTGATTTTGCCGCGCTGCGCGGCTATAATGGTTACAAAGGACCGAACGCCGCACGGGAAGGGAGGCTCAGCCTATGAAACGGCCCGCAAAACAGAAGGCAGAGCGCGCCAGGGCGTTCACGCTGGCCGTGCTGGGGCCATTCTTTGGCCGGAACATGCCGGTCTTTGCCGGGTGCGCCACCCTGTTCCTGCTGACGGCCTCGTTCCCGCTGCTGATCTGGGTACTGGCGGCCGTCAACCACCTGCCCGGCTACTCCACCGCCGATGTAGCCGACCTGCTGTGCCAGTTTCTGCCGCAGGTCCCCGAGATCCAGGATACCGTGCTGGATGCGCTGAACGCCCTGAGCGCCCAGTCCACCACCTTTGTGGCCTCTTTTGCCGCCGTGACCATGCTGTTTTCCGCCTCCAGCGGCATGGCAGCCATACAGAAAGGGCTGCAGCGGCTGACCCCGGGGGCCCGGTTCACCTTTTACGACCGGCTGCTGGCGCTGGCGTACACCATCGTGTTCGTGGGGCTGCTGCTGGCGGTCCTGCTGCTGCAGGGGCTGCGCTCCTTCTTCCGGCCGCTGAGCGAACTGTTCACCGCTTCGCCGCGGTGGTCCTATCTGGTCTCCGTCGTGCAGCGCTGGATCGGCATGACCGATCTGGTGGTGATCCCCGTTCTGTTCGTACTGATCCTGCTGATGTACACCTTTGTGCCCGGCGGCCGCCGCCCCCTGCGCGGGCAGCTGCCCGGCGCGGTGTTCGCCACGGCGGGCTGGCTGCTGTTCTCGCGGGTGTTTGCCTTTTATATTGCCCATTTCTGGCGGCTTTCCTACATTTACGGGTCGCTGACCGCCATTATCCTGATGATCCTGTGGCTGGACATCATCATCAACCTGCTGTTCCTGGGGGCTGCGCTCAACGCCGCCCTGCAGCGCAGACAGCCCTGAACTATAAAAAGGATGTGTACCATGCTCAAGACCCCCGCCCATTACCGGCCCGGGCTGGACTTTGTCCGGCTGGCAGCGCTGCTGCCGGTGCTGTGTTACCATTTCTGCATCGAAGCCGCCTGGTCGGGCTTTGCCGTGCCGGACGCCTTCATCGGCCGCGCCATGGCCGACTGGGTGGAACTGGGCCTGGCCTGGTTCTTTCTGCTTTCGGGCGCGGCGCTCTGTTTGCAGTGGCAGGGCCGCTTCCGCTGGCGTCCCTATCTGGCCGGCCGGGCGGCGGCCATGTATCCGCCTTTCTGGCTGTGCTTCGGCGCGCTGTTCCTCTACGGCGAAGTGCTGCACGGCAACAACCCCGGCATCCCCCGCTGGCGGGTGATCTTTTCGATCCTGGGGCTGGACGGCTATCTTTCGCCGCTGACCCCTACCTTTTACAAGGTGGGCGAGTGGTTTTTGGGCGTGATCCTGCTGCTCTACCTGCTGTTCCCGCTGCTGCTGTGGTGCCTGAAATCCCGCGCCCGCCGGTATGCGCTGCTGGCGGCCATGGTCCTGCTGCAGCTGGGCTGGCCCGCCCTCTGCCCTGCCCCGCTGGCCGCCGGGCACACCGTGCTGGGCCGCCTGCCCGCCTTTGCGCTGGGGGTCTGGTTCGGCAGCCTGCTGGCACAGGACCGCCTCCCCCTGCCCCGCGCGCTGTGGGCGCTGGCGGGCGCTGTGCTGCTGTGGCTCCCCGGCGCTCCCCGGCTGGCCCCGCTGCTGGCGGTATCCGCAGCGCTGTTCTGGGTGCTCTACGCCCTGGGGCAGAAGCTGCCGCGCAAAACCTGGGGCGTGCTGCGGCGGCTGGCCGCCTGGAGCTACGGGGTCTACCTGATCCACCATGTGCTGCTGACGCTGGTGCTGCTGCCCGCCGCCCAGCGTACCGGCCTGCCGCTGCCGTTGTGGTTCCCGGCGTTCCTGGCGATGAGTTTCGCGCTGGCCGCCGTGCTGGCCGTTGTGTCCGCCCCCATCAGCCGCCAGATCAAAAGACTGGGATAACGCGCAAGACCTCGCCCCGGCGTCGTTCGACGCCGGGGCGTTCCTTTTTTTTGGCTGTGTTCAGACTTCCTCCACCGTGAACGCTGTGAGCGCCGTCCCGCGGAACTGCGCGTACCGCTCCGCCTGCGCGGCAGCCTGCCGCCGTTCGGCCGCCGAAAGTTCTGCCAGCGGCGTGACCGCGACCGCCATGCCGCCCCGCGCGGCGCGGGGCTTCCACAGCGCCGCCACCTGCCCGCCGCGCAGCAGTACGCCGGGGTTGGCCACCGTGCGCCACACTTTGCGCTGCCCCGCCGGGTCTGCCAGCAGCAGATCGCGGTCCCGGGCGTCCAGATACGGGTCATGGGGGCCCAGGAGTACCAGCGGCTGCCGGGGCGGCGCGGCTTGCAGCAGGTGCGGCAGGTCCGCTGCCAGCATCCAGGCTGCGCGGCCCTCCTTCTCGACCGGGAGCATCCGTTCCCGGGCCGTTTGCCACAGCCGCGCGGCCTGTTTGGGGCTGCACCCCAGCCAGGCGGCGAGATCCGCCCGGGTGGCCGGACCGTAGGCGTGCAGGAATTTTTCCACCAGGCGGCGCTCCGCCTTCGGGTCCGGCGGCAGCGGGCGCCCGCACCACCGGCGGTAGGAGGTGAACGCAGGGTGGGAGCCCTGCCGCGCGCCGAACACCACCAGCCCCAGAAAACTGCAGGGCCGCAGCGCAAAAGAGACCACCGCCCCGCCCACCGTCTGCCGGTCGGGACGGCCATACATCGAGGGCGCGTTCCATTTTTCCCGCAGCTGCGGCGGCAGCGTGCGCGCCGCCTGCTCCGCCAGCAGGCGGTCCAGTTCTTCCTTGCTCTGCACCGTACAGCCGTCCAGGCAGGACGCGGCCTGCCGGACCAGCGCCAGCGCCTGGTCCCACTCCATGCCGAGGAAGTCCAGCGCCAGCGTCACGCCCCGGGTGTAGATCCACGGTTCCTCCCCCGGGCGGGCGGCCAGCGCCGACAGAAAAACACTGCTTTCCGCCGCGGGGAACACCGCCGGCACGCCCCGGAAACTCCACGCCTGCAGCAAGGTCTTTTCCCCTTCCAGCGCCTGCCGCAGCAGCGCGGGCGTGCACGCCGCCACCCGGGCAAAGAGCGCCGTCTCCCACGCGCCGGGCGGGGAGTTCTGCACGCCGCACACGCCGGCCGCTTCCGTCAGGCTGCCGGGCGGCAGCGGGCGGTCCAGATGGTGGGCCGCCAGACGGTAGCGGCGGACCTGTTCCCCGCTGACAGCGGGGCCGTTTGCCTTGGTTTGCATTTTCCTGTCCTTTACTCGGCCAGCAGCACTGTGACGCTGCGGGGCTCCAGTTCCAGCGCGTCCCGGCACAGCGGGCCGAAGGGCGCGGCCCCGGCGTGAACACCGTCGCACAGGCGCCGCCAGGTGCCGGAAGGCAGCGTCACCCACTGGCGGGTGGGTTCGGGGTTATAGTAGACCGCCAGCTGGCCCACCGGGTCGTTGCCCTCGGTCTCGGGCACAAAGCCGATGAGCCACCCCGGCAGCGCCAGCAGGAAGGGTTCCGGCTCCCCTGCCGCGCCGGACAGCCGCGGGAACGCCCGCCGGATGGCCAGCATGCCCCGGTAGAAGGCCGTCAGGGCGGCAAATTCCGGCCGGTGGGCGCGCTGCCAGTCCAGCCGGTTGGCAGCCAGAGGCCCCTGGTAGCTGTTGTGGTCGCCGTGCTTGGTGCGGCCGAATTCCTCCCCCGCCTGCAGGAACGGCAGACCCTGGCAGGTCAGGCAGATGCCCGCCGCCATGCGGTTCTGGGCCAGGAGGTCGGCATCGGGCGTATCGTAGCCGGGGCGGCGCGCCACCGCCGCCAGCTTATCCCAAAGGGTATAGTTGTCGTGGGCCGAAACATACTGCACCACCTGCATGGCCTGCCGCGGGCGGAACCCGTGGGCTCCGCTGCGCCAGGCCCCCACGGCATGCAGCACATCGTACCCGGCCTGGGGCGCGCCGTTCACGTACCCGGCGTTGCCTGCGTCGAACACGTTGCCCTTGACGGCGTCCCGGGTATCGTCGCAGAAAAAGCCGATACGGTCGCTGAGGGTCCCCAGGGCCCGCTTGTCGGCCGGACGCGCGCCGCCTTCCAGGTAGGTGCCGCCGCCGGTCCAGGGTTCGCCGTACATCAGGATCTCCCGCCCGCCGGGCAGGTCATCCAGCGCAGCGCGGATGGCGTTCATCGTTTCCACATCTTCCAGCGCCATCAGGTCGAAGCGGAAGCCGTCGATGTGGTATTCCCGCGCCCAGTACAGCACCGAATCCACCAGGTATTTGCGCACCATGGGCCGCTCGCTGGCCAGGTCGTTGCCACAGCCCGAACCGTTGGTGATCCGGCCGTCGGGCCAGCGCCGGTTCCAGTAGCCGGGCACCGTGCGTTCCAGCCAGCTGTCGGTGTGGTAGGTGTGGTTGTAGACCACGTCCATCACCACGCCCAGCCCGGCGCGGTGCAGCGCCGCGATCATGGCGCGGCATTCCCGCACGCGGACCTCCCCGTGGTACGGGTCGGTGGAGAAGGAGCCTTCCGGCACGTTGTAGTTCAGCGGGTCGTAGCCCCAGTTGTAGCCGCCGGGCTTCGTCTCGTCCACGGTGGCATAGTCAAAGATGGGCTGCAGCTGCACATGGCTCACGCCCAGCCCCTTGAGGTAGTTCAGGCAGGTGGGGTGGCGGCCGTCGCCGTCCAGGGTGGTATCCTCCGGCACGAAGCCCAGGTAGGTACCGCGCCAGGCTTCGGGCACGCCGCTGTGTTCATCCGCCGAGAAGTCCGCCACATGCACCTCCCACACGGCGCGGGCATGGGCCGGGATCTGCGGGCGGGCGTCGGCCTGCCAGCCCTCGGGCGCGGCGGCGTCCAGGTCCAGCACCATGCCCCGCTGGCCGTTGGCCCCCGCCGCCCGGGCATAGGGGTCCACCACAACGGCCTGGTGGCCGTCCGGGAACTGCAGCGCATACAGATAGTAGACCCCTTGCAGGTCCCCCGGCACGGCAGCCGACCACACCCCCTGCCCCGCAGGCTGCATGGCATGGACGGCCAGCGCGGCTGCGCCGGGCTCGCCGTCGGTGCCGGTGGCAAACAGCTGCACCTCCACCGCCGAGGCCGTGGGCGCCCACAGTTTGAACACCGTCTGCGCGCGGGTCCAGTTTGCCCCCAGATCGTTGCCGCCATAATACGGCAGTTCACAGGCTTGCTGCCAATTCATGGTCACTCTCTCCTTCAGGAATCCATACCTGTATTGTAACAGTTCACAAAACGGTTTGCAAGGCGGGGCGCTTTTTTGTAAAAAGGACTTGACGGGCAGGCATTTTAGTGCTATAGTTAGTTACACAAGTAATGAACCATATAACCGAAAGGCGGTGAGACCTTGCCCCCTGTACTCAACGACCACACCTCGATCTACCTGCAGATCGCCAAAATGCTGGAGGACGGCATCCTGCGGGGCATCTACCCGGAGGAGACCCAGGTGCCCAGCACCAACGAACTGGCGCGCACGCTGTGCATCAACCCGGCCACCGGCGCCAAAGGTCTGAACCTGTTGGTGGAGGAAGGCATCCTGTACAAGCGGCGCGGCCTGGGGATGTTCGTATCCGAAGGCGCTGCCGACCGCATCCGCGCCAAGCGGCGGGAGGAATTTTTCACACAGTACGTCAAACCCCTGGCCGCCGAAGCCCGCAAACTGGGGCTGACGGCCGAAGAACTGCAGGCGATGCTGCAAGCCGCCTGCCGACAGGAGGAGTAAACGATGGAAGGGAAATCTTTGACGGCCCGGGACCTGTGCAAGACCTACGGCAAGGTCCGGGCGCTGGACCATGTGAGCCTGACGCTGGAACCGGGGCACATCTACGGGCTGATCGGCCGCAACGGCGCGGGCAAGACCACCCTGCTGGCGGCGCTGGCCGCCCAGATCCCGCTGGACGAGGGGCAGGTGGCCTACGGCGGCGCGCCGGTGTGGGAAAACGAAGCCGCCCTGGCCGACCTGTGTTTCAGCCGGGAACTGACCGGCAAGCTGGGGGCCAGCACCGCCGGCCTGCGGGTGAAGGACTACCTGAAAGCCGGGCGGCTGTTTTACCCCCACTGGGACGAAGCCTACGCCCAAAAACTGGTACGGCTGTTCGGGCTGGAGGAAAAGAAGCGCCTGAACGCCCTGTCCAAAGGTATGACCAGCGCCGTCACCATCGTGCTGGCGCTGGCCAGCCGGGCGCCCGTCACGATGATGGACGAGCCTACCGCCGGGCTGGACGTAGTAGCGCGGGAGGATTTTTACCGCCTGCTGCTGGAGGATCACACCGGGACCGGGCGGACGTTTGTGATCTCCACCCACATCCTGGAGGAAGCCGCCCCCGTGTTTGAGCGGGTCATGGTCATGAAGGAAGGCCGCCTGATCGAAAACTGCGAGACCGACGCTTTACTGGCGCAGTTCTGCGCGGTATCGGGCCGGGACGACGCGGTGGCCGCCGCCTGCGAGGGGTACGAAGTGCTGCACACCGAAGCGCTGGGCCGTCAGGTGCTGTGCACGGTGCGCGCGCCGCGGGAGACCGTCGCCGCCCGCGGGCTGGATGTGGACTGCACCGCGCTTTCGCTGCAAAAGGTGTTCGTGGCGCTGTGCGGCCATGAACGGGAGGGGCTGGTATGAAAAAAGCGCTGTGGTTCCTGCTCCGCAGTTTTCTGCAAATGACGGGCATGCTGCTGCTCTTTTACGCGGCGCTGATCGTGCTCTGCCTGCTGTTCGGCGTGGAGAGTTTCTTCGGCGTCTATCTGATAGGCTACAGTTTTGCCTTTTTCTTTGTGGCTGCCCTGTGCGCCGCACAGATGACCGCCGCCTGGTGCCCCCTGGCCCTGAGCCTGGGCGCCACCCGCCGGACGCTGCGGGGCGGGGTGTTCCCGGCCTGGCTGGCGCTTTCGCTGCTGACGCAGGCCGTCAACATGCTGCTGAATCGGGTGACGTCCGCCCTTTTCCCGTCTGAACGCCTCAGCCGGGAATTCGTGTACGGGATCTCCCGCCATCCGCTGGCGGGGTTCGGGGTGGTCCTGCTCCTGACAGGGGCTTCCCTTTGGACGGGGACCCTGAAGCTGAACGCCCGGCCCGTCCTCCCGAAAGTACTGCTGATCGTTTTCGACATCCTGATCTACGCCCAGGTCTTTGTGCTGGGGGTCCTGAGCACCCTGGAACCCATCCTTCCGGCGGCGGCGATCCCGTTGTACGGCGGCGCAATGGCGGCGCTGGGCACGGTCTTTACGGCCGTCACGCTGCACCGGCTGAAGGCGCTGGCCGTCAGCCAGGTATAAAAGGAGGTTTTCGCCTATGAAACGTTCCCTTTCCGCCACGCTGCGCTATCTGCGCAGCGACCTGTCGGTGACTGCGGCCGGCGCGGCCCTGCTTTCGCTGCTGAGTCTGGCGCTGGGCGGCCTGATGTTCCTGCTGGAATCGCCGGAGGACGCCGCCATGATGGTCACCGCCATCATGGCGGGCGGCGGCGCCCTGCTCACGCTGGTGCTGACCATCGTCTACTTCTCCAACTGGTACACCGTGCTGCTGGCGTTCCCCCTCACCCGCCGCGGGCTGCTGGCCGGGGTCCTGTTGTTCTGCCTGGGCACCAGCGCGCTGATGCAGCTGGCCGCCCTGGTACTGGGGACCCTGTGCACGCTGGTCCTGGGGGCCGTGCTGGGCTGCACGCTGGCGATGCCCTGGCAGGTCACCCCCTGGTTCGTCTGGCCGCTGGCCCTGCTGCTGCCGCCTCTGCTGGGGCTGGTCATGGGCGGGGTGCAATGCCGGTTCGGCCCGCGGGCCTTCTGGGTGATGTACTTTGTTTTTATCCTCATCTGCTCCACCACCGGGCAGTGGATGCCCTGGCTGACCACCCGGTTTCCCCCGGCGGCCCTGACGGGCCTGATCGCCGCCCTCTGCGCGGCAGTCCCGGCGACGGCGCTCCTGTCCGTGCGCTGGCTGCTGCGGGCGTCGGTACGGTGAAATACGCCGCACCCCATACTATGAAAATGCACGAACGCCTGTGCGGGGTCCCGCACAGGCGTTCGCTTTTGCTCATGCTTTTTGGCTGTAGTCCCGGGCGCCGTAGATGGCGGTCCCCACCCGCACGATGGTGGCCCCCTCCTCGATGGCGGCGGCGTAGTCGTGGCTCATCCCCATGGAGAGCACGTCCATCTGCGCGCGCTCATAGCCGCGGGCGGCGGCTTTCGCCAGCAGTTCCCGCATGGCGGCGAAGAACCGGCGGGTGGCCGTCTCGTCCGCAGCGGCGGGCGGAATGGCCATCAGCCCCCGCACCCGCAGGTGCTCTTTGGCGGCGGCTGCGTCCAGCAGCGGCCACAGATCCTCCGGGCCCACGCCGCTTTTGCTTTCCTCCGCACCGATATTGATCTCGATGAGGATCTCCTGGACCATGCCCAGCCGGGCGGCGGCCGCTTCGATCTTATCCAGCAGGCGGACGCTGTCCACGCTCTGGATCAGCGCGGCGCGGCCCACCACTTTGTTGACCTTGTTGGTCTGCAAATGGCCGATAAAATGCCCCGGTTTGCCCAGGTAGGCCCCGGCATCGGTCTTTTCCACCAGTTCCTGCACGTGGTTTTCCCCGAACAGGTCGATGGGCAGGCCGGCGCTGTAGCGCACCTCCTCCACCGTGCGGGTCTTGCAGGCCGCGCACAGGGCCACTTCCGCGGGGTCGCGGCCCGCGCGGCGGGCGGCTTCGGCCATCGCCGCGCGGATGCGGGCCACGGCTTCGGCCATCTGCTGTTTCTGCGCTTCGGTCATCATCGCGTTTCCCCCTCACTGTAGACGGCCCGGGCCCCGCCGATGAAGGGCGGGCGGGTACGGGCGCAGAGCAGGATGGCCTGCCCGATGTGGTCCAGGCTCAACCGTACCGGCACAGCCACCCGGCGCAGATGCATGCCGATGAGCGTGCCGCCGATGTCCATGCCTGCGGCGGCGCGGACCTCTTCCACCAGGACGGGGTCCCGGAAGGCCCGCCAGCAGCTGGTGGCCCAGCTGCCGCCCGCATGGGGCTGGGGAATGGCGGCCACGATCTGGCAGCCATACGCCCGGGCGGCTTCCCGTTCCAGCACGATGGCCCGGTTCAGGTGTTCGCAGCACTGGGCGGCCAGGTAAACGCCCTGTTCCTGCAGCGGCGGCAGCACCCCCGCCAGTACGGCGGCGGCTGCCTCCATGCTGGAATCATGGCCGATCTGCCCGCCCATGATCTCGCTGCTGGAACAGCCCACCACAAAAAGATCCCCGGTCTCCAGGTGCGCCTTTTGCAGCAGTTCCTCTGTGGCGCGGCGCGCCTGTGCCGTCAGTTCCGAATATTCCATCGTCAATACCCCCTTCGGCCCGCGCGGGGCCATTCCATACGGTGCGGCGGGCCCGGGCTCAGTGTTCCCCGCCGGGGCCCGCCTTATAAAGATAACAGCCGGGTTCGTGGGACCAGAGCACCCCCACCGCCTGCAGATAGGCGTAGATGATGGTGGAACCCACGAATTTCATGCCGCGCTTCTGCAGATCCTTCGAGACCGCGTCCGACAGCGGCGAGGTTGCGCGGCCAACTTCCCGCAGGGTCCGGCCTTCGGTCCAGTGCCAGAGATAGCGGTCGAAACTGCCCCACTCCCGCCGGATGGCCGCAAAGGCGGCGGCGTTGCCCACCGCTGCGGCGATCTTGCGCCGGTTGCGCACAATGCCTGCATCCGCCGCCAGGGCCTCCCGCTTTTCGGGGCCGTAGGCGGCCACCTTCTCCCAGTCGAAGCCGTCGAAGGCGCGGCGGAAATTTTCCCGTTTGTTGAGGATGCACTCCCAGGAAAGGCCGGCCTGGAACCCTTCCAGGATCAGCATTTCAAACAGCGTGCGGTCGTCGTGCACCGGCACGCCCCATTCCCTGTCGTGGTAATGCAGGTAACGGGGGTTTTCGGGGTTGGCCCAGCGGCAGCGCGGGCGGCCGTCCTTCCATTCCATCCCAAGCCCCCCTTTATACCAGCACGTCCTTGATGAGCAGGCTCAGCCCCCCGGTGGCCGAGTGGATGAACTCCACCGCGTCGTCGGAGTTGCAGAGTTCCGCCGGGATCTTGATCTCGATGCCGGATTCCGTCTTGAAGCTGCGGCTCTCCATCCGGCGCATGCGGGCGGGGCTGACGGTGACCCGGTCATCCTCCCGCACGCCGGTATCGGCCAGGGCTTGCTCGAACTTCGGGGCGGCCAGCGGGTAGGCCTCCCGCATGCGGGTGCGCACGTCCTCCACCGAGATGGTGTTGTCCACCGCCTGGTTGCACACCATCAGTTCCACGGCGGTCTCGGTACCGCCGTCAAAGGGCGGCACGTCGTCCAGTTCCTCCGGCTCGGGGTAGGCTTCCTTGACCGCGGCCACCGCCGTTTCGCAGACGGCTTTCAGCTTGGCGCGCTCCTGCAGGGCCACGGTGCAGCCGAACACCCGGGTGGAGAGGTAAAAATCCTTCTTTTCATCCAGCTGGAACTTTTTCTCGATCATCCGCACAGCGCCGTTGGCCCGGTCGATCAGGGCGGCCTCGTCGGCCTTGGGCGTACCGGGCAGCAGCGTGCGCTGGGGCACCATGCTGCTGAACCGCCCGTTGCCCATGGTCTCGGTATGGTGGGTGTAGCCGGGGCGGTAGTTGAGTTTGAGCACGCCGTAGAAAGGCACCGCGTCCGCCGTAAAATCCACCACCGCCAGGTCCCCCGCAGGGATGGCCGGGTATTGCAGCATCTGCTCGAAGATCACCCCCGCGATCCGGCGGGAAAGGTCCACAAAATCCTGGTTGTGCGCCATCTCCTGCGCAAAGGCGGAATCCGGCAAGAAACGGCAGTTCTTGGCCTCGTCGGTGGCGAAAGCCCGTTCCAGCACCGTGGTGAAATAGTCGAACAGGTCGGCGTCCAGATCCATGGGCCGGTCGGAGAGCAGCGGCTCCGACGCGCCGGGGTCCAGCAGATGCAGGATGATCTGGTTGATCTTGAGTTCCATGGCAGGGGCTCCTTAAACAGTATCTGGGAAGAATCGTATACCACAATTTGGCGGGGCTGAACAGCCGCCGGGCGGGGCACCCTAACCGGGAAGGGAGGGATGCCCCATGGAGCTTACGCCCCGGGAAGAAAACGAGGTGCGCCGCCGCGCCGCCCCCAGCCGCCAGAAACAGGCGGAAGAATTTTTGAAGGGCGGCAGCCCCGGCGTGATGCAGCGCTATGCGCCGGACGCCGTGCCCGACCCCGAAGAAGGCTGGGTGGAGAGCGACGAGACCGTGCAGCGGCTGGCCCGCTGGCGGGAAGAAGCCATCTACTGACCCCGCTGCCCCCTGGCAGCGAACAGCGTCGCCGCCGTCGGTACATTTCCGCCGGCGGCGACACTTTTTACAGGCTTACGTTCAGTCCGCGTTGAGTTTGGCCGCCGCCTTTTGGGTAAAGCGGTCGTTGTCCACGATGTACCGTTCGTGGGTGGCGTGGGCCACCTCGCTCACATCGTCGTACACGCGGGCTGTGAAGGTCAGGCGGCGGTCCGCCACGGCGGTGAGTTCGCAGTCACAGCTGACCACCATGCCCACCGGCGTGGGCGCCGTATGCGCCAGCGAAAGGCTGGTGCCCACCGTGCCGGTGCCCGGTTCCAGTTCCAGCGCCACCGACTGCCAGCAGGCTTTTTCGATCAGCGCCGCCACCGCCGGGGTGGCCAGCACCGGCAGTTCGCCGCTGCCCAGCGCCTGGGCCGTATTCTCGGTGGTGACGCGCAGCGCCGCATGCCCTTTGATCCCAGGTTCCAACACCTGTCATCCCTCTTTTCCGTTTTCTGCTGCCTTTTATTATAGCCGCAGCCGCCCCGAATTGCAATACGCGCCGGGGCTTGCCTTTTGCCCCCGAAGCCGCTATACTGGACAAAAAGAACGGGAGGCGGCGCGCCATGACAGCTGCGGATTTTACGAACATCCACCTGCAATATAGATCGGAGCAGGCCGAGGGCGAGGTGCCCGCCGCCATCGAGCACGACTTTGAGGCCGGGCGGATGGTGGACCACTACTATGTGACCCCCTCCCCCGCTTTCTGGGCTGACGAAGGTGTGCAGAAGCTGGGCAGCGTTTCGGGCATCCTGTTTTTGCAGCAGCCCGAGGGGCGGCCCTGGCAGATTTTGGTCCACGAGCCCGCCATGATCCAGGAGGTCGTTTTTGAGATGCCGGACGAGGAGTTCCGCGCCATGCTCAAGGCCAGCGGCGTCATCCTGCCCGGGGAGCCGGGCTTCACCCCGCCGCAGTAAGAAAGCGTACCGTCAGGAGGCGCCCGCCATGAAAGCCCCGCCCGTCCGCGCAAATGCCGCCATCGGCATTTTTTCCGCCTCTTCCCCGGTCTCTGCCGCAGCCCCCGCCCGGTATGCGCGGGGCGTGCGGTATCTGGAATCCTCTCTTGCCATTTGACTGCCGCCCCGCCGTTT
This sequence comes from Candidatus Gemmiger avistercoris, assembly GCA_019116705.1. Classification (GTDB taxonomy): domain Bacteria; phylum Bacillota; class Clostridia; order Oscillospirales; family Ruminococcaceae; genus Gemmiger; species Gemmiger avistercoris. Next base: position 23,437 of record DXBF01000023.1, on the reverse strand, counting down.
TGCAAAACGGCGGGGCGGTTTTGCTTTTGCGCCCGTGCCGGGGCGGCGGGACACAAAAAAATCCACTTTTTTTGCTGCAGACTGTTGACAGCGGGCTGCGTCAGGTGTATCATATGAACAAATAAACATATGAAAGGATGTTGCTTATGCAACCCGGTGAAACACCCGCCGTCCCGGGGCCCCAGCCGCTGGACGAACAGACCCTGCAGCGTTTGCAGGACGACCTGCCCGGCGACGAGCTGCTCTATGACCTGGCCGAGCTGTTCCGCGTGTTCGGTGATTCCACCCGCATCAAGATCCTGTACGCCCTGTTTGAAAGCGAACTCTGCGTCAACGACATCGCCCAGGTGGTGGGGCTTTCCCAAAGCGCGGTGAGCCACCAGCTGCGGCTGCTCAAGGCCAACAAACTGGTGCGGTTCCGCCGCGACGGCAAGACCATCTACTACGCGCTGGACGACGACCACGTGCGCAGCATGATCGCGCTGGGCATGGAACACGTGGAAGAATGACCCCGCCGGGCCGCTTTTACGACCCGGGCCATCAACAGAAAAGAGGTTTTTTGCTATGCAGAAGAAATTCAAGATCGAAGTAGACTGCGCCAACTGCGCCGCCAAAATCGAGACTGCCGTCAGGAACATTCCCGGCGTGCGCAACGCCAGCGTGAGCTTCATGGCCCAGAAGATGCTGCTGGACGCCGACGACGAGCGCTTCCAGGACATTCTGCAGCAGGCCGTGCGCGCCGCCAAAAAGGTGGAGCCGGATTTCGAGATCGAACTGTAAGCGCGGGCGTCCCCGCCGGACGGAGGTTTTCCCCATGACAAAAAAACAGAAAAAGACGCTGCGGCGCATCCTGCTGGCCGCGGCGCTGACTTTGTGCGCCGCTTTGCTCCTTTCCGCCGTGTCCCTGCCGTGGTACGGGCAGCTGGCGGTCTGGCTGGTGCCCTACCTGGTCATCGGCTATGACGTGCTGTACAAGGCGCTGCTGGGCATCAAAAACGGCGAAGTGTTCGACGAGAATTTCCTGATGGCCGTGGCCACTGTGGGCGCCATGGCCTGCGGCGAATACGGCGAGGGCGTGGCCGTTATGCTGTTCTACCAGGTGGGCGAATTGTTCCAGAGTTATGCGGTGGGCAAGAGCCGCCGCAGCATCAGCGAACTGATGGACATCCGCCCCGACAGCGCCAATCTGGAACAGGCCGACGGTTCGGTGCAGGCGGTGGACCCCGACGAGGTGCCCGTGGGCGCGGTGATCGTGGTCCGGCCGGGTGAAAAAGTGCCCATCGACGGCGTGGTCGCCAGCGGCGAAAGCACACTGAACACCGCCGCCCTGACCGGCGAGAGCCGCCCCCGCGCCGTGCGCCCCGGCGACGGGGTCATCAGCGGCTGCGTCAATGAGGACGGGCTGCTGCGCATCACCACCACCAAGCTGTACGGCGAATCCACCGTCGCCAAGATCCTGGATCTGGTGGAAAATTCCAGCCTGAAAAAAGCGAAGGTGGAAAATTTCATCACCAAGTTTGCCCGCTGGTACACCCCCGCGGTCTGTCTGGCCGCGTTGGTGCTGGCCCTGCTGCCCCCGCTGGTGCTGGGCGGCGGCTGGGGCGTCTGGGTGCTGCGCGCCCTGACCTTCCTGGTCATCAGCTGCCCCTGCGCGCTGGTCATCTCCATCCCGCTGACCTTCTTCGGCGGCATCGGCGGCGCGTCGCGCTGCGGCATCCTGGTCAAGGGCGGCAATTACCTGGAGGCCCTGGCCCACACCGGCGTGGCGGCCTTTGACAAGACCGGCACCCTGACCCGCGGCGTGTTCGAGGTCACGCGGGTATCCCCCGCCCCGGGTGTGGACCGGGACGATTTGCTGCAGACCGCCGCTTTGGCCGAGAGTTATTCCAGCCACCCCATCAGCAAGAGCCTGCGGGAAGCCTGCCCCGGCCTGGACGCCCGCCGTGCCTCCGACGCCCAGGAGATAGCCGGGCAGGGCGTGCGCGCGCTGGTGGATGGCCGCACCGTGCTGGCAGGCAACGCCCGCCTGATGGAAGCGGAGCACATCGCCTACACCCCGGACGAGGACGGCGGCAGCGTCGTGTACGTTGCCCGCGACGGGGCCTTCCTGGGCTCCATCCTGATCTCCGATGAAGAAAAGCCCACCGCCCGCGCAGCCGTGCAGGACCTGCGCGCCCAGGGGGTGCGCACCGTCATGCTCACCGGCGACAGCCCCGCCGTGGCGCAGCAGGTGGCCGGGCGGCTGGGCATCGACGAAGTCCACGCCGGGCTGCTGCCCGCCGACAAGGTCCGGCAGGTGGAAACGCTGCTGGCCCAGAAACCGGCGGACGCCATGCTGGCCTTTGCGGGCGACGGCATCAACGACGCGCCGGTGCTGATGCGGGCGGACATCGGCATTGCCATGGGCGCGCTGGGCAGCGATGCCGCCATCGAAGCCGCCGACGTGGTGCTGATGGACGACGACCCGGCCAAGATCGGCCTTGCCATGCGCGTCGCCCGCAAGTGCATGCGCATCGTCTACCAGAACATCGTCTTTGCGCTGGGCATCAAGGCGCTGTTCCTGATCCTCAGCGCCGTGGGCGTCGCCAACATGTGGTGGGCGGTGTTCGCCGACGTGGGCGTGATGGTGCTGGCGGTGCTCAACGCCACCCGGATGCTCAACGTGCGGGCTTACCAGAAGCAGTAAGCCGTCACACGGCGCAGGCCCGGTCCCCTGCAGGGACCGGGCCTTGTTTTGTTGTATGACTTTCAGGGAACTTCCAGCACATAACTCCGTCCGCTCAATTCCCCCGCCGCACCACCGCTTTCGGCAATGTTGTACACCACCCAGCAGTGGTCCGGCAGCGGCACCCACACCGAAACGCCCGACGGAATGTCGGGATTGCGCTCGCTGTAACGTTGGCTTCGCAGGGATTCCGGCGTGACCGTGAGCGGCAGCGGGCGGGCATTGTCCCAGGCATTCAAGATCTGCCACGCCGGGTCGCCGCCAAAACCGTCGTCGTAGGTACCGTCCCGCAGGGATGCAAATTTGCGGTTGAGCTGGTCACAGACCCGCTGCCGTTCTTCGGGGCTCAGGACGTTGCCTTCCGGCGGCTCTTCGTAAGTTTCATACAGATTCAGCGGCAGGGGCCACTGACCGGGAATGGAGGTTTCTTCCTCCTCCACACTCTCGCCCCACATACCATCCGGCTGCCGGTCAGCGTGATACTGCACCCGTGTTCCCCGCACTTCGGCCGCGCGCAGCCCCAGCGGGTCGGCCAGTCGGCCCTGGATGGAGTAACGGACGCCCTGCAGCGTATCGCCCTGGATCGTCTCCTGGATGCCCCAATTGCCCAGGCTTACCCAATCTTCCCCCTCGGCCAAAGCATCTGCCGCCTCCACGGAAAATGGAGAAAAAAAGTCCACCTTACCCGTTTCGTCAAACCGCAGGTTGTACGTATGTTCCCCTGCCAGCAGCGGCGTAACGCCGGGATCGGCTACCGTAAGCGACATATAAGGAATTTCGTACAAACCGCCGGCCAGCATGATCTCGGCGATCTTCAGCCCTTCCAGTTCTTCCAGCGGGTTGCCCGCCGCCAGCACCCGGTCCGACAGCGCCGCCCGCACCTTCTCCGCATCCCCTTCATACAGCCCCTGCGCCAGCAGGTATCCGTTTTTCCGGGCGGTCTCGTCGTTAGGCATGAACTGCCAGGTCTCGCCCTCATAGCTGCCGAAGGCCCGGCCCTCCCAGGTCACCGGCAGCATCGTATATTCCAGTGTATCGGAGGGGTCCGGCGTGGGCGTGGGCGCAGGTTTCGGCGTAACTGTGGGCTGCGGGGCGGGCGTGGCTGTGGCAGCGGGTTCCCCTGCCGGGGGCGCCGCCGCACTGTCAGGCAGCAACGGCCCGCCGCAGGCTGTCAGCAAGAGCAACAGAGCGCTCACCATAAAAATCCTTGCAAAAGGTTTCATCCCGCATTCCTCTTTTCTGCGCTTTTTTTCAGTATAGCACAGCAAAAGCCGTTACAAAAGTAAAAAACAAAGAATTCACGCGTCCAGCGTGCGTTTGACGCGGCTGACCGATTTGACGTAGCCCACCAGCAGCTTCCAGCAGCTGTAGCCCAGGGCAAAGAGGGCGATGCCCGCCAGGATGCAGAGCACGAACACCAGCACCGGGTTCTGTACCCCGGCGATGCCGATGTACTGCACGTAGGGGATGTGCAGCCCCAGCGCCACATCCACAGCCTTGACGACCCCCAGCAGCGGCGTGACGACGCCGCACAGCAGGAACGCCGGCGCGCAGATGATTGACCGCTATATCCACTTTTACAACCATGAGCGCATCCAAAGCAAAACAGGAGTGCCGCCGCTCTCGCTGCGCCACTCCTGCTAAAACCGAATATTCCTGCACCAGAGGCTCTTTTTGTACTGTCTGCACAATCTGGGTCAGTTCACACAAGCCTAGCTTGTGGTTTATCAACACAAACAAAATCCCCCGCCTTTGCAGGCGGGGGCGATCGGTCCCCTGTTCGGTTTTTCTTTCTGCGGGCGCGTCAGGCGGCAGGGTCCTGATAGGCGCCGTCTTTCAGGCATTCCAGATGGATATGGGGTTCGGCGTGCAGTTCCGCCGGGATCTCCCCCACTTTGCCCAGGGTATCGGCGACGGAAACTTCGTCGCCGGTCTTTACTTCCGGGTCCGTCAGGCCGCAGTAGCGCCACACAAGGCCGCCGGCATCGGTGACTTCTACCACGCCGCCCCAGAGGGCGTCCTCACGAACGGCGGTGACTTTTCCGGGCTGTTTGGGCGTGACGGCGTCCCCCGTTTTGGCGGCGTAGTCCGCGCCGTTGTGGGTGCGCCAGTCGCCCAGGGTCTCATTGTAGACCAGTTCGTCGCCGCTGAAAGCCGCCGCAGGCTCCCCCTGCCAGAACGCCGAGGAGGCGGCAGGCTGCGCGGAGGGCGCGGCCGTGGCGGAAGGCGCGGCGGAGGCAGCCGCAGGCGCAGAGGACGCCCCAGAGGCAGCATCCGAAGCAGAGGGCGGCGCCGAGGGCGTCGAAGTCGGTTCCGGCACGTCGCTGGCCGGGTTGTTCACGGCGGTGTCCGGCTGGTCCCATGTGCTGTCCTCCTGCAGAGCGTCCTTGCGGAGCTGCGTCAGTTCCGTCATGTTGTTCACCACGCTGCGCAGCGCCAGGATGCCCGCCGCCGTGGCGGCGAACACCAGCGCCAGACAGAACAGGTAGAGGCCCTTCTCCTTGAAAAAATTCTTGATATGGTTCATCTTTCCCCGTCCTTTACGGCAAAATTTGTGTATGCCCTTAGTGTGGGACGGTGGGGAAAGATTTATGCACGCAGAAGCCAGCACACCAAACCGCGCAGAAAACAGGGCTTTATTCGCAGGAATGGATCGCAGTAAAACGCTGTTTCAGCAATTCCAAAAACTCCGCTTCCTCCTGCGGGGTGGCGAACGCCTGGCGGTCAAAGTTCCAGAGCGCATTGTACCGGGGCTGATACAGGGAAATAGCGCGGGATGTTACCATCAGCCACAGTTCCTCCGTATAGGGCAGCCGCCCCTGTACGCCGCTGGCGAGGTTGGTGCACACCATCGCGCCGGGGGCAAACACCGTCACGTTTTTGCCCACCAAACTCTGCGACATCTTGCGCACGCTATACCGCCAGAACAGGTACACCGCGCCGAGCGTAAAAGCGAGGAACAGCACGTTGGAGGGGTCTTGCACCACCGCCCATACCATGTACACTGCGCTTAGCAGCAGTACCAGACCGCTTACCCAGTTCCGCCGCCAAAACGCCCACACACGCCGGACTGCACGCAGGCTCTCGCGGCAGATCGCATCGGCCCTGGCCGGGTCGCACTGCTGTACCAGTACTGGGTCGCCGCCCTCCTTGCAGGAAAAGCCGACCGGGGCGTCTGCCTCGGCCGCAGCGGCCCCGCCGTCGGGGACTGGGGCGGCCATGGCCTGTTCCAGCGCCTGTTTCCAGCGGGGCAGCGGCTGTTCCCGGTTGAAAGCGGACAGCGGCACACCCAAACTCGTGCCATCCCGGAACACCAGCACCAAACCGAAGGTACCCGTGCGCACTGTGCGCAGCGAGGCCGCCGGGCGGGTCACCTTGGCGGCAAGCGGCCCCACGGCGGGGCCTTCATCGTACAGGATGCCGTCCTGCAGGCGCAGCGTACAGGGCTTGCCGACGAGTTGCTGGACGCCGCCGCGACCCAAGGTGCTCAACATTTGGATATACGCAAGTTTTACCCCCAGGAAATACCCCAGCGCGATAAGCGCCGCCAGCGGGACCGCCAGAAAAACAGCGGCCACCGCCAACATCAGCGGCGTAATGCCGTTTGCCACGACCGCGCGCCAAAGCACACACCCGTACGGCAGCCCCGTCACGAGCACCATAAAAATGCAAAAGGCGCGCGCAGTCTTATGCGAGCGGGAACCTTTTGTGCGGGCCACCGCTTCTATCATGCGTCGGTAGCTTTTTTTATCCCATGTATACTGTAATTCCATCCCGTTCGCCCCTTTTTTATCTGTTGAAATCCCCCGGTCGTCACATTACAGGCCCGTTCAGACGCGCCCCTGCAGTTCGTCCAGCAGGTCCATCACGGCCAGGGTCCGGGCGCGGGCGGCGGCTTCCGCCGCTTTGTCCCGCTGCTGCAAGATGCGCGCAAACTCGGCAAATTCATACGCCATGCGGAAGCGCCCGGCTTGGGGCGCGTCGGTGCGGGCGCCGCCGCCCCGCACGCCGCCCAGCACGCTGTAGACCGTGGGCAGGGCGTTGGTCCCGCCTTCCACCACCAGATACCCGCCCGGGCCCTGGATCACGGTACCGTTGACGCCCTCGCTGTCCTTGGCGCCCAGGGCCGCCGCCGTAAACTCGCCGTAATCCAGCAGCGCCAGCCCCGCCGTGTCGATGCCGTTCGCCGCGCGGCTGGCCCGGTACTCGGCTTTTTGGGGCGCGCCCAGCAGCCCGCAGAGCAGGTGCAGGTTGTAGACGTTCATATCGTTGAGGGCCCCGCCCTGACAGGCCGGGTCAAAGGTGGTGTTCCAGATGCCGTTGAGGAAGTCGTCGTACCGGCGGCTGCGGGCGCAGAAGCTGGCCATGGCCCCGCGCACCGGGCCGATCTTGGCCAGTTCCTGCTGCAAAAAGGCATACTGGGGCAGGTAATACACCGTGATGGCTTCCAGCAGCATGACGCCCTTTTCGTCGGCCAGGGCGAAAAGTTCCCGCGCCTCGGCGGCGGTGCCGGTGAAGGGCTTTTCCAGAATGACCGAATACCCGGCCTGCAGCGCCCGCTTGGCCGCCGCGTAGTGCAGGTGGTTGGCGGTGCCGATGTAGACCGCGTCGAACCCGCCCGCGGCATAGCAGGCGTCCTCGTCGGTGTAGACGGCGGGGACGCCGTACCGCTGCGCCCAGGCCCGGGCCTTGTCCCCGCTCTGGGGGCGGCAGCAGAGGGCCTGCACCGAAATTTCCGGCATCTCGGCCAGGTGCTGCAAAAATTCCTCCACGATGCGGCTGGTGGAGAGGATGGCGATCTTCAAAGGCTGCATGAAAGGTTCCTCCTTTTATATAGCGGCGGGCCGCCGTTTCTTTTCCGATTATACCACGCAAAATTTCCCGTTGCAATTCGGCGGCAAACCATGTATGATAGGGTACGGTAATAATGTAGAGGAGTGTGCCCCATGTGACTTTGGCCTGAGCGTACCGTCACATTTTGCAGAAGAAAGTAAGGAGTTTCAAGACCCATGGCATCATTGCGCGAAGAAATCGAGAGCCGGCGCACGTTTGCGATCATCTCGCACCCGGACGCCGGTAAAACCACCCTGACTGAAAAATTGCTGCTGTACGGGGGCGCGATCCAGACCGCCGGTTCGGTCAAAGGCAAACAGAGCGCCAAACACGCGGTGTCCGACTGGATGGATATTGAAAAGCAGCGCGGCATCAGCGTCACCTCGTCGGTGCTGCAGTTCCATTATCAGGGCAAGTGCATCAACATCCTGGACACCCCCGGCCACCAGGATTTCAGCGAGGATACCTACCGCACGCTGATGGCGGCGGATTCCGCCGTCATGGTCATCGACGCCGCCAAAGGCGTGGAGGCCCAGACCATCAAGCTGTTCAAGGTCTGCACGCTGCGGCACATCCCCATTTTCACCTTCATCAACAAGATGGACCGCGAAGCCCGCGACCCCTTTGAACTGATGGAGAACATCGAGGAGATCCTGGGCATCAGGACCTACCCCATGAACTGGCCCATCGGCTGCGGCAAGGGCTTCAAGGGCGTGTTCGACCGCAGCAGCCGCCGGGTGCTGGCCTTTGAGAGCGACGGCCGCGCCAACGGCGTGAAGATGGTGGAGGAGATCGAAGCCGAACTGGGCGACGCCAAACTGGACGAGCTGATCGGGGCCGAAAACCACCAGAAACTGGCCGAGGACATCGAACTGCTGGACGGCGCCGCCGAGGGGTTTGACCTGGACGCCGTACACCACGGCACCCTGTCGCCGGTGTTCTTCGGTTCGGCGCTGACCAACTTCGGCGTGGAACCCTTCCTGAAAGAGTTCCTGCGCCTGACCCCCACCCCGCTGCCCCGGCAGGATTCCCGGAGCGGCGAACCGGTGGAACCGGCCGCGGACCGCTTCTCCGGCTTCATCTTCAAGATCCAGGCCAACATGAACAAGGCCCACCGGGACCGCATCGCCTTCATGCGCATCTGCTCGGGCAAGTTCGAGCGCGGCATGGAAGCCTACCACGTCCAGGAGGGCAAGAACATCAAGCTGGCCACCGGCACCCAGCTGATGGCCCAGGACCGGGCCATCGTCAGCGAAGCCTACGCGGGCGATATCATCGGCCTGTTCGATCCGGGCATCTTCTCCATCGGGGATACGCTGTGCACCGGCAAGCCGCCGGTGCAGTTTGCGGGCATTCCCACCTTTGCGCCGGAGCATTTCGCCCGTGTGACCCAGGTGGACACCATGAAGCGCAAGCAGTTCGTCAAGGGCATGGAACAGATCGCCCAGGAGGGCGCGATCCAGATCTTCCGCGACCTGGGCGCCGGCATGGAGGAAGTCATCGTGGGCGTGGTGGGCGTGCTGCAGCTGGAAGTGCTGGAGTACCGCCTGAAAAACGAGTACAACGTGGACATCCGCATGCAGCAGCTGCCCTACGAATACCTGCGCTGGATCCTCAACGACCCGGACGAGGTGGACCCCAAACACCTGGACCTGACCAGCGACACCCGGCCCATCGAGGACCTCAAGGGCAACCACCTGCTGCTGTTCGGCAGCTCCTGGAGCATCAACTGGGCGGAACAGCATAACGAGAGCCTCCGCCTTTCGGAATTCGGCAACCTGACGTTCTAAAAGCCCCGCCGGAAAAGGAAGAAGGATGCATTCATGTTGAAAAACCTGCAGCGCGGCTTCACCCGGCAGAACCTGCTGGACGGCGCAAAGTTCTTTGCCCTTTTGAATCTGGGGCTTGTGGCGACCGCCGTGGGCATCGCCCTGTTCAAGACCCCCAACCATTTCGCTTTCGGCGGCACGTCGGGCCTGTCCATCGTGCTGTCCACCCTGTTTCCCCAGTGGAACGTAGGCTTTTTTATGTGGATCGTCAATGCGGCGCTGGTGCTGCTGGGGTTCCTCTTTCTGGGCGTGCGCTCCATGGGCTGGACGATCTACTCCTCCTTTGCGCTTTCGTTTTACGTCAGCGTGTGCGAGCATATCTGGCCGCTGGCCGCCCCGCTGACCAGCGACGTGTTCCTGGAACTGTGCTACGCCGTCATCCTGCCCGCAGTGGGCAGCGCCATCGTGTTCAACATCGGCGCGTCCACCGGCGGCACCGACATCGTGGCCATGATCCTGCACAAGTACACCAGCCTGGAGATCGGCCGCGCACTGCTCATCAGCGACCTGGCCATCGTGCTGGCAGGCGCAGCGCTCTACGGCCCCGCCACCGGGCTGTACTGCATTCTGGGCATGATCCTGAAAACCACCGTGGTGGACAGCGCCATCGAGAGCATCAACCTGCGCAAAGTCTGCACGGTAGTCACCTCCAACCCGGGACCGACGCGGGATTTCATCGTCAACGAACTGCACCGCTCCGCCACCGAGGAGCGCGCCAAGGGTACCTACTCCCACGAGGAAAAGTGGGTGCTGATGACTGTGCTGACCCGCAGCCAGGCCCAGCATCTGCGCCGTTTCGTGCGGCTCAACGACCCCCATGCTTTCATCACCATCGTCAACAGCAGCGAGATCATCGGCAAAGGGTTCCGCTCGATCTGACCGCCTGCCCCTACCGCCCGCCGGAGCCCCCGGCGGGCGGTTTTGTATCGGCGCCGCCGGGACGGCCTGCTCCACCCGGTTGTATTTGTTCCCTGTTTATGCTATACTTTCAGATAATTGAAACATTTTTGTAATATGCGGAGGGATCTTCCCCGATGAAATATCTGAGCTATGCGGAACGCGTCTTTCTGCACGGTCATCTGTCCCGCGTGCGGCATGTGACGCTGGACCCCGACGGCCCCGGCGTGGTGCGCATCCACCTGATCCCCTGCCGTCACCCGGACCGGGACACGCCCTTTGTGGCGCTGCTCAACGGGCAGGACCTGCTGCCGCTGAACATCAGCTGGGCCATCCTGCTGACCAACCTGATCGAAGCGCTGCAGCACCACAGCGGCGAGGAACTGTCTCCCGGGGCCTGGTCTGCCGTGATCGCCCAGGCTTCGGCCGCCACCCGCCGCATTTACCGCCGCACCCCCGCTGTACAGATCGAAAGCGATCTGCAGGTACTGCTGGACTGCCTGTTCGCCGTGGCCCGGGGGCAGACCCCGCCGCTGCAGGTACAGCCGCTTTCTCTGCGCCAGTATGCCGCCCGGATGAACGCCCCCCACCGCATGGACCTGCTGGTCAGTTCCATGCGCAAGGACGGCGCGTGGCACTGCAACCAGAAATGCCTGCACTGTTACGCGGCCAACCAGCCCCTGGGGGCCACCGCCGAACTGGACACCGACCAGTGGCTGGCCGTGATCGAAAAGTGCCGCAGCGCCGGCATCCCCCAGCTGACCTTCACCGGCGGCGAACCCACGCTGCGCAACGACCTGGTCAAGCTGATCCAGGCGGCCCAGTGGTTCGTCACCCGGCTGAACACCAACGGCCGTATGCTGACCAGCGCCCTGTGCAAAGAACTGAAAAGCGCCAGCCTGGACTCGGTGCAGATCACCTTTTATTCCGCCGACGCTGAAATCCACAACGCGCTGGTGGGCGTGGACGGCTACACCGACACGCTGGGCGGCATCAAAAACGCGCTGGCTGCCGGATTGAACGTCAGCCTGAACACGCCGCTGTGCACCCTGAACCGGGATTACCTGGCCACCGTGCAGCTGGCCCACGAACTGGGGGTGCGCTACCTGACCTGCAGCGGGCTGATCCCCACCGGCAACGCCGCCACCGAGGCCAGCCGCGCCAAGCGGCTGACGCCCGCCGAACTGGAAGCCGCGCTGCGCCCGGCCATGGAATACGCCGCCGCCCACGGGCTGGAGATCCAGTTCACCAGCCCCGGCTGGCTGCCCGAAGCCACGCTGCGGGCTCTCGGGTTCACCCAGATCCCCAGCTGCGGGGCCTGCCTTTCCAACATGGCCGTCGCGCCGGACGGCACCGTGCTGCCCTGCCAGAGCTGGCTTTCCGGCCCGGGGCTGGGCAACCTGCTGCGCACGCCCTGGCACCGTATCTGGAACAACAGTGACTGCTGCGCGATCCGCAACACCAGCGCCGCCATGGAGCAGCGCTGTCAACTGGGGGCTACGCCCCTGCAGGAGGGCTGCTCATGATACAGATCCGTTTGGGCCGCAGGCTGGCCATGCTGCTGGCCGCCCTGCTGCTCTGCCTGACGGCGGCGCTGACCGTACACGCCGCAGACGACGCGCTGGCCCCCCACGCCGAACCCGGGGATATGGACTATATCCGGGATTACATCGTGACGGTGGATCTGCGTGAGGACGGCTCGGCAGATATCACCTACGACATCGACTGGCAGGTCATTGCCGGCGACAAGACCGATTACCTGACCTGGGTCAAGATCGGGTTGGCCAACGCCCATGTGGATTCGCTGACCCCGCTGACCGACACCATCGCCGACCTGCAGTATTCCGACGACGGCGGCAGTTACGCCCAGGTAGTCTTTGCCCGGCGTTACTACTCGCCGGAAGTAGCGGCCGAAAACGGCGGCGAAAGCAGCGTGCGGTTTGCTTTTTCGGTGCATCAGAGCCATCTGTTCACATTGAATGACGACGGCACGGCGAACTTCACTTTCACCCCCGGCTGGTTCGATGACCTGAGCGTAGGCAACATGCAGATCCGCTGGCGCAACGGCGAAGGGTTCCTGGCCGACAACACCCGGGTGGAGGGCGACTACCTGGTGTGGGATTTCGGGGCGCTGGCCCACGGGCAGGCGGCCCGGGCCCACGTGACCGTGCCCGTCACCTACTCTGCCGCCTTTGCCCCCGACGCGGCCATGGCCCCCGAGGACTACGGCGCGGAAAGCGAACCGGGCGATCTGCCCGACGCGCTGGGGCCCTTTTTCGTATTCCTGGTGTTCGCCATCGCGGTTTTTGCCATTGCGGCCTCCCGCACCCCCCGCTGGGGCGGCGGGCTGGGCGGCGGCATCGACCCCGGCGACTGGTTCTGGTACACCAACGGCCTGCACACCATCCGCAGGGCCCGGGGCATGCCGCCCCCGGTGGGCTACCGCCGCACCGATCCGCCCCGCAATTTCCAGCCGGGCGGCGGGTCCAGCCGCGGCGGCGGCGTGGGACGGCGGGACGGCGGGGACCACCATTCCAGCTGTGCCTGCGCCTGCGCGTCCAGCTGCGCCTGTGCCTGTGCCTGCGCGGGCGGCGGCCGGGCAGGCTGCACCGCCAAGGATTTTTACACCGTCAAACTGACGTCCGGCGCAGCCGGAGAGGAGGCCCCGCATGAGTCTTGAAGAACAGTATGACGCCTGGGTCCGCGGACTGATGGGCGGCGGCAAGTATGCTTCCGACCCGCAGCAGGCGGGCAAAGCGCAGGAGGTCATCCAGCAGATGCAGGCCCAGCTGGACGCGCTGGGCGACGCGCAGAAACGCCGCAAGGCCGCGGCCTCCGCCCAGGGCGCCGTCCAGAAGGCCGGGCAGCAGACCGCCGACCACGTGCGGAAGATGAGCAGCGAGCTTACCCGTTCGCTGCAGCAGGACGGCTTGCTGGAACAGGACCGTTCCCCCGCCCGTCCGCCGGTGCAGAACGCGGATTTCACCGGCGTGGCCGACGCGGTCAAGGCCCGGGTGCTGGGGCAGGACGCCTTCATCACGGCGGTGGTCAAAGCCTTCCGCCGCCCCTTTGTGCTGGGCACGGCAGACAGCGCCCGGACCCGCAGCCTGATGCTGCTGTGCGGCCCCGAGGGCACCGGCCGCCACTACACGCTGGACTGCGTGGTGCGGGAACTGGCCGGGCGCGGCATCCTGCGCAGCGCCGCCATTGAGACGATGGACCTTTCCCTTTATCCCGGCCCTGCGCAGGAAAAGCTGTTCTTGCAGGACCTCTACGCCGCGCTGCGCTCCGACGCCGAGGTGCTGGCCTTCGACCATTATGAGGGCTGCGCCGCCAATTACCTGAACATGCTGGCCACCCTGGCCATCGAGGGGACGCTGGCCCTGACCAGCCGCTATGTGCTGCAGCGGGGCATCCTGGTGGATGTGGGCACCGCACTGGCCCCCGGCGCCATCGGGGAACTGCAGGCGGGCGGCAAGTATTTCGTCTTTTTCTCCGCCAAGGGGGAGGAAGCGCTGGCCGACCGTTTCGGCGCCCGCTTTGTAGACGCCATCGCCGGGGATATCTGCCGCACGGCCCCCTTCACGCCGGAGACCCTCCATGCCATTGCGGCGCGGGAACTCAACGAACTGGCCCAGCGGGTGCGTCAGCACTGCGGCCTGGCCCTGACCATGGGCACCGATGTGCGGGACCTGCTGGCCGCCCAGTACGGCAAGACCCGGGGCATGGACGCCATGCGCGCCTACTGCGAGACGGTATACCGCGCCATCGCGGAGTACGTGCTGGACCGTGAGCAGTCCCCTGCCGACGGCACGCCCGCCCGGCTGACGGCACGCGGCGGCCGCCTGTATATGAGCGTGCAGGGCGGGGAGGAACTGGACCTGCTGGCCCTGCTGCCCCAGCAGTACCGCGGCGACGTGGACGCGGTGGAGGCGGAGCTTTCCGCCATTGTGGGGCTGGCGGAAGTCAAGGACTTTGTGCGGGACATTGCCCGCAACGTGCAGGCCCAGCAGCGCCGCAAAGCCCAGGGCCTGCCGGCAGCCGGCGTGAACATGCACATGATCTTTACCGGCAACCCCGGCACCGGCAAGACCACCATTGCCCGCATCCTGGCCAAATACCTCAAGGCCATCGGCGCGCTGCGGGGCGGCCAGCTGGTGGAAGTCACCCGGGCCGACCTGGTGGGCCGCTACGTGGGCCATACCGCGCCGCTGACCAACTCGGTGATCCAGAGCGCCCTGGGCGGCGTGCTGTTCATCGACGAAGCCTACAGCCTGTACCGCGGCGGCGAGGACAGCTTCGGCCTGGAGGCCATCGACACGCTGGTGAAGGGCATCGAGGACCACCGCCAGGATCTGGTGGTGATCCTGGCCGGCTATTCGCGGGAGATGGAACAGTTCCTGGGCGCCAACTCCGGCCTGGCCAGCCGCTTCCCCAACCAGATCGAGTTCCCGGATTACACCGGCGAAGAACTGTACCGCATCACGCTCTCGCTGGCCAAAAGCAAGGGTTATGCGCTGGAGGAAAGCTGCCGCGCCCCCCTGACCGAATGGTACGACCGCAAACAGCAGGCGGACGCCGCCACCAACGGCAACGGCCGCATGGCGCGCAATGCGCTGGAGAAGGCCATCCTGAACCAGTCCCGCCGCCTGATCGCCGACCCCGGCGCCGACCTGGAACAGCTGCTGCCCGGCGATTTTGAACTGGATGAATAAAACCACAAGAGGCGCAGATCCCGGGTTTTCAAAACGAACATGCAACGCCAAAAGGCGGAGCCCCGCAGGGCTCCGCCTTTTTGTTGCTAGAGAAAAGTGCCTTTTGGGAGGCGCAGCGGTCAGCGCGCCGTGTAATCCTCGGCCAGATCGGCCAGGATGCGGGGCGCAGTCTCCCGCGTGTCGGTCATGCGGACGGCGTTGCGCAGCGGCAGCACCGAACGCGGGGTGACGGAAAGTTCGTCCACGCCCAGCGCCAGGAAGGTCTCGGTCAGCGTCAGGTCCGCGCCCAATTCGCCGCAGATGCCCACCCAGATACCGTTTTTGTGCGCATTCTCGGTGACCATCTGGATCAGGCGCAGCACCGCCAGATGATGGGGGTCATAGAAACGGCCCAGGTCGTTGTTCTGGCGGTCGCAGGCCAGGGTGTACTGGGTCAGGTCGTTGGTACCGATGCTGAAGAAATCCACTTCCTTGGCCAGACGGTCGCTGATGACCGCAGCAGCCGGGGTCTCGATCATAATGCCGATCTGCACGTCCTCGGCGTAGGGGATGCCCTCGTTCTTGAGGTCGCGCCGGACTTCTTCACACATGCGCTTGGCTTCCCGCACTTCCCATACGCTGGTGACCATGGGGAACATGATGCCCAGCTTGCCGAAAGCCGACGCGCGGAACAAAGCGCGCAGCTGGGTGCGGAAGATCTCGGGCCGGGTCAGGCAGATGCGCAGCGCGCGCATGCCCATGGCGGGGTTTTCCTCTTTGGGCAGGTCAAAGTAGCCGATCTGCTTGTCCGCGCCGATATCCAGCGTGCGGATGATGACTTCCTTGCCGTCCATGTCGGACAGGACCGACTTGTACGCCTCGAACTGTTCGTCCTCCGTGGGGAAGTCCTTGCTGTTCAGGTAGAGGAACTCGCTGCGGAACAGGCCGATGCCGCCGCCGTCGTTGACCTGCACGGCGTGCACGTCCTCGGGGGAACCGATGTTGCAGTAGATGCGGATGGTCTTGCCGTCCTTGGTGACGTTGGCCTGGCCCTTCAGGGTCTCCAGCAGGCGCTGCAGGCGCAGCTGTTCTTCCCGCTTTTTCACCAGACGGTCGCGGGTATCGTCATCAGGGTCGACGACCAGCGCGCCGGTGCTGCCGTCGGCGATGGCCTGACGGCCCTCATATTCCGGCTTGAGGGCGTCGCCCAGGCCGACGATGGCCGGGATGCCCATGGTGCGGGCCAGGATGGCCGTGTGGCTGGAGCCGGAACCGCCCGCCGTGACGAAGCCCAGGATCTTGCTCTTGTCCAGCTGGATGGTCTCCGACGGGGCCAGGTCGTCTGCGGCCAGCAGGACCGGCACTTCGGAGGCGATACCGCCCTGCACCACGCCGCACAGGATGCTCAGGATGCGCTGGCTGACGTCCTTGACGTCGGCGGCGCGGGCCTGCATGTAGGTATCGTCCATGGCGGCGAACATCTCGGCGAACTGCTCCGCCACGTCGGAGACCGCCGCCTCGGCGTTGAGTTTTTCGTTGGTGATCAGGTTCTCGATGGCTTCCTCATAGTCGAGGTCCTCGGCCATCATCTGGTGAGTCTCGAACAGCATGGCGGCCTCGTCCCCTGCCTCGGCGCGGGCCTGTTCGGCCAGCTGGCCCAGCTGTTCGATGGCGCCGGTCTGCGCGCCCTTGAAACGATGCCATTCCGCATCGGTATCTTCTACGGTGTAGCGTTTGATCTCGGTGGTGGCGCGGCGGTAGAAATACAGCGGCCCGATGCCGACGCCTGCCGAAACGCCCTTGCCCTGAACGGTGATCATGATGGAACCTCCCTCATTCTTGCAGGAAGGCCGCGGCGCCATAATCCTACAGCATCCGCGGCCCTTGTGTTTTGTTGTGATTACAGATGCTCGTTGAAGAACTTCTCCAGCGCAGGGGCGGCCGTCCCCTCATCCGGTCCCTCGACCTGGACCGTCACGGTATCGCCGCACTTGATGCCCATGCCCATCAGCGCCATCAGCTTGACGGCGTTGACGGATTTGTCGCCCTTGATGATGGTGACGGTGCTCTGGTAGCCTTTGACCTCTTTGACCAGCAGGCCGGCCGGACGGGCATGGATGCCGACAGGCTCTTTGATCGTATAGGTGAATTCTTTCATTGCTTTTTCCTCCCGTAAGCCGCCCTGCTTTTTCTGCAGGCAGCCATAATATTAAAGACAAGATAATGATACCATACTCTGCTGGCAACGTCAACGGAGAAGCGGCCAAAAATATACACGTTTTTTGTATATTTTAGTCAAATCCCCTCCGCTTGCAGGCATCGTCCGTCCATATTCAGGCCGTTTTTGGCACATTTGTCCCTTTTCGGCGTTTTCAGAACAGTCCGCCGTCCAGCAAAGCCCGCAGCACCGGCTCCGGCCGGGGCGTATGGCGCGGGTAGCGCTGCCGCAGCGGGGCCGCGGCGCCGTCCATGATGTAGGGCGTGCCCACCAGGTCCAGCATGGCGGTATCGTTGTAGTTGTCGCCGAAGGCCATCACCTCGCCGGGGTCGACGCCCAGCACCCGGCAGAGGGCCTGCACGCCGGTGCCCTTGTTGGCCAGGGTGGTATCGATCCAGTAGGGGCCCGCCACGGCGCAGTTGGCCTGCTGCCAGCGGGGCACGAAACGGTCGGCGTATTTTTCCACCCCTTCATGGAGGTAGACCGAGACCTTGACGATGTCCTCCGGCACTTCCGAAGGGTCGCGGATGATCTGGTAGCGGTTGCCGATCTCCTGAATGCGGTGCAGCATGCCCAGGCCCCGCTCCATCAGGTAGGCGCAGTTCTGGCCCGAGAGCATGACCTCCCCCTGGCCGTCGCTGCGCGTCCACATATCCCGGGCGATGGCCTCGGCCATGTCCCGGGGCATGGGGGTCTTGCCGATGCAGGCCTCGTCCCGGTAGAGCACGCCGCCGTTCTCACACAAAAAGGCGCAGCAGTCCGCCACCGGGGCAAACAGCGCCCGCAGGCTGGTGTACTGCCGCCCGGAAGCCGGGCAGAACAGAATGCCCCGGTCGGCCAGTTCCCGGATCAGGGCGTAGATCTCCGGTTCCAGCGTGATGCGGCCATATTGCAGCAGGGTGCCGTCCAAATCGCTGCAGACCATGCGGATCGCCATACAATTTCTCCTGTCTGTTTTAAGTCTGCCGCCCCGCGGCGGCCATTTTATTGTACCACATCTGCCCACCCCTTTGCAATTTGCCGCCGGGTGGTGTATGCTGTTGGCGGGAGGCGATTTTGGATGGCATACATTGAACTGGCGGGCCGCGCCCCCGCTCCCTGCGGCGCGGCCTTTGTGGCGGAAAACGCCACGGTGGCGGGGGCGGTCACGCTGGAAGCGGGCAGCAGCGTCTGGTACGGCGCGGTGCTGCGGGCCGACACCGGGCGCATTTTTGTGGGCGCGGGCAGCAACGTGCAGGACAACGCCGTGCTGCACACCGGCCCCGGCCTGGACGTGGTGCTGGGGCGGGGGGTATCCGTGGGGCATGGGGCCGTCGTACACGGCTGCACGGTGGGGGACGGCTGCCTGATCGGCATGCACGCCACGGTGCTGGACGGCGCGGTGGTCGGCCCCGGGTGCCTGATCGCCGCCGGGGCGCTGGTGCCGGAGGGCGCGCAGATCCCGGCGGGCAGTCTGGTCATGGGGGTGCCGGGCAAAGTGGTGCGCCCGGTCAGCGCCGAACAGGCCGCCGCCATCGCCGCCAACGAGCAGGAATACCGGGAACTGGCCCGGCAGCACGCCGAGGCGCGGGAGAAAGCGAAAGGATAAAGAGGACGCCCCCGGGCCGCGCAAAGCGCGGCCCGGGGGCGTCCTGCTAAGACAGACCTTCTTCTATACGTTTTTCACCGTTTTGCCTTCCACCGCTTCATACATTCTACTGCCAGCAGTGCCACAAATCCCACCGTCCAACAGGTCCAGAACCTCGAATCGCCCAGGACCATACCGGGACGGACGAAAACCCCTCCGCGTTCTCTTAAGATGGGAGAGAACTGGTCCATCCACCAAAGCAACGGAAATGGAAGAAACAGAAAGAACGCGGTATACCGCACATACATACGGCAGGGCAAAGGAAGCAGCAGACAGATCAACGCACAGCAAACCACAAGCCCCAACGCATACAGCTGGAATCCTGCGTCGATGCCCTGAGAAATTCCGATCAGCTGCGTCGCCACGCTCCCGGTCAGCGGCCCTTTCTGGCTGGTCCCGTACAGATAACCGCTGATGAGCCTGGCCGCCACCAAAAGCATTGCATAGCCAATGCTCAAAAGGAACAAAATCAGGTGCAGCACCCTTTGCTTTTTTTCGGAGACAGAAAAGATTCTCATGATGGATTCAAACCTCATTCGTTTTAGCGGACTGCGTGCGCGGTTCCTCTTTGCGGTCGCGGGGCTGCAGGCATTCAGCCGCCGCGCCGTTTCAGGCGGAACCAGGCCCCGATCAGCAGCATGGCGCAGGCGCGCACCAGTGCCAGCGCCGTCACGACGGCTTCCACCGTTCCCAGCCAAGGCAGGGCCGCCAGCCCTTCCCTGTTGATGTTGAGGAGGACGTCCGCCACCACCAGAACACACAGGATCTGGCTCAGCACCAACACCAGCCGCCATGCGGCATGTAGGACGGCGGTTCCCTCTTGTCGCGGATCGGCTTCCCGGCCACCCAGGCCAGCACCATGAGCAAAACGATCCCCATACTCAACCACAGGTTCATCCCGGTCACCTCCTGCCGGGCCGTCCGCCCGGCTGCACACTCTTTTACACTTACAGCATAGCAAGGGAGACGGTACAGCGTCAAGAAACAATCTTCACAAAAAACCACGCCGCCCTATGGTAATAGTGACAAAACCGGGGCACGGCAAAGCGGCCCTGCCATTTGGCAGGGCCGCCCGTCTTTGTTACTATAAAATCACAGAACTTTGGAGAGGAACGTCTTGAGGCGCTCATTCTCGGGGTTGGCGAAGAACTCTTTGGGCGGTTTGTCCACCTTGACCACGCCCTCGTCGATGAAGATGATGCGGTTGGCCACCTCGCGGGCAAAGCCCATCTCGTGGGTGACGCAGACCATCGTCATACCGCCGCGGGCCAGTTCCTTCATCAGTTCCAGCACCTCGCCCACCATTTCGGGGTCCAGGGCGGAGGTAGGCTCGTCGAAGAGCAGCACGTCGGGGTTCATGGCCAGCGCCCGCACGATGGCGATGCGCTGTTTCTGCCCGCCGGAGAGGGTGTTGGGGTAAACGTCGGCCTTGTCGGCCAGGCCGATGCGGCCCAGCAGTTCCAGGGCCTTGGCGTCGGCCTCCGTCTGGGTCATCAGGCCCAGGCGCACAGGGGCCAGCGTGATGTTTTTGCGCACGGTCAGGTGCGGGAACAGGTTGAAGTGCTGGAACACCATGCCCATCTTCTGGCGCACATGGTCGATGCCTTTGTCGGTAACTTCCTTGCCGTTGAAGATGATGTGGCCGCCGTCAGGTTCTTCCAGCCGGTTGAGGCAGCGCAGAAAGGTCGATTTGCCGCAGCCCGAAGGGCCGACCAGCACCACGCAGTCGCCCTTGTTGATGGTCAGGTCCACGCCGCGCAGCACCTGCAGGCCGCCGAAATTCTTTTGCAGATTTTTAACGTCGATCACTTTGCGCAAGCCTCCTTTCCAGTTTGCTTAACAGCCAGGAGAAGATCATGACCAGCACCAGGTAGATGGCCGCCGTGCCCACCAACGGGAACATGGCTTCGTAGGTGCGGTTCATGACGCCCTGGGCGGCATAGAGCAGTTCCTTGCCGCCGATGACCGTGATCAGCGAGGTATCTTTGAGCAGGATGATGAACTCATTGCCCAGCGCCGGCAGGATGGAACGGATGGCCTGCGGGATGACGATGAGCACCATGGTGGTGATGTAATTCAGGCCCAGGCTGCGCCCGGCTTCCATCTGGCCGGGGTCCACGGCCATCAGGCCGCCGCGGATGATCTCGGACACATAAGCGCCGGAGTTGATGCCCAGGGTCAGCGCGCCCACCATCGTGAAATTGCGGCTGCTGGCAAAAATGACCATGCTCATGATGAGCAGCTGCACCATCATGGGCGTGCCGCGGATGACCGTGACGTAAATTTTCAGCAGCACATTCACAATACCCAACACCGGGTTGCGGTGGCGGGGATGCTGCTGGTCGTGGGTGACCCGCACCAGCGCCACCACCGCGCCCAGGATCACGCCAATGGCCAGCGCCATGGCCGTGACCAGAAGGGTGGTGCCCACGCCCTCGATGTACTGCAGCCAGCGGTCGTTGTACAGAAACGCCTGATAAAATTTGACGAAAAAATCTTGGGTAAAGCTCAGCGTTTCCCCACTTTGGACCAGGGCCGAAAGCGCCTCGAACTGTGCTTCCATCCGCTACACAACCTTTCCTTTATGACAAAGAGAAGGCGCGCCGGGGGCCCGGCGTGCCTTGTTCCCGATGGGGATACCGCTTACTCCGCGGTGATGTACTTGTCCACGATGCTCTGCAGGGTGCCGTCGGCCTCCAGCTCAGCCAGCGCACCGTTGATGGCGTCCAGCAGCTGGGTGTTGCCCTTGGCCACGCCGATGGCGTACTCCTCGTTGGCATACTCGGTGTCCAGAATCTTCAGGCCGGGGTTGGCGGCCACGAACTCCTGGGCGGGGGCGTTGTCGATAACGACGCAGTCCACCTGGCCGTTCATCAGCGCCTGCACGGCGGTCAGGCCGTTATCGTACGGGGTGACGTTCTCCGCGCCGAAGCCGCCGTTCTCCACCGTGTCGGAGCAGTACAGGTCGCCGGTGGTGCCGCGCTGTACGCCGATCATCTTGCCCTGCATATCGTCGATGGAGGCGATGTCGGAATCCTCGGGCACGATGACCACCTGGATGCCGTTGGCGTAGGAGTCGGTGAAGTCCATGACCGCCTTGCGCTCATCGGTCACGGTGACGCCGGCCATGACCATATCGCTCTTGCCGTTCTGGACGGCCAGCAGGGCGGCGTCAAAGTCCATGTCGTCGACCTGCAGTCCCAGGCCCAGCTTATCGGCGATGGCCTGGGCCACCTCGATGTCGATGCCTTCAAAGCTGCCGTCGTCGGCGGTCATCTCGTACGGGGGGAAGGCCGCGTTGGTGGACATGGTCAGCGTGCCGGGGGTGACGGTGGTCAGTTCCCCGGCGGCCGCCTCGGAAGTGGCCTCGGAGGAGGCAGCCTCGCTGGAAGCGCCCTCGGAAGAAGAAGCAGCCTCGCTGGAGGAAGCAGTGCCGCCGCAGGCGGCCAGGCTCAGCACCATGGCGGCGCCAAGCAGCAGAGCAGTGATCTTTTTCATGTGTGATTCCCTCTTATTCCTAATGAAATGTGATCCATCAGGCCGGACCCTCACCCGGTCTGGTATGTGACCCAGTATAGTTGCATAAATATGTAAAGTCAATGCATAAAATCAAATTTTGGCATTTTGCAGCCGGAAGTTCCCGGTACCCCCGCTTTTTTGTGCAAAACAGCGGGAGTTTTTCCTACTTGACTTCCCCGCCGGGTTGTGCTATAAAAAGAATAACTTCATCCTGTTGAAAGCTGTGAGGCGGACAAACGGGGTGCGGCACAGCGTTTTGAGAGAACGCCGCCGCGGGGCGCGCCCCCGTGTGGTGCAAGCGGCCAAACGCAGACCCCGCCCTTACCACCGCCGAGCGCGGGGGCGAACCCCCGCCGGGTACGGCCCGTTACAGCCGCCGCGAGTGGCGCTGTTCCCTGCCCGGCCGGGCGGGCGGCGCAAGTTGGGTGGAACCGTGGAGTATCGCAATGCTTCATCCCTTGGGTAAATTCCGGGATGAAGCATTTTTTGTTTAGGGAGGCTGCTACCATGAAGATCATCTACAAGGACGGCGCCGTGGCCGAATGCCCGCAGGACCAGGAACTGCACGTACTGCGCCACACCGCCGCGCACATTATGGCCCAGGCCATCAAGCGCCTGTACCCCCAGGCCGACTTTGCCTTCGGCCCCGCGACCGAGAACGGGTTCTACTATGACGTGGACCTGGGCGACACCAAGCTCACCGACGAGGACCTGGCCGCCATCGAGAAGGAGATGCGCAAGATCTGCAAAGAGAACCTGCCCATCAAGCCTTTTGTGCTGCCCCGGGACGAGGCCGTCAAGCTGATGGAGGAGCGCGGCGAGCACTACAAGATCGAGCACATCGCAGACCTGGCTGAAGAGACCGAGTTCAGCTTCTACCAGCAGGGCGAGTATATCGACATGTGCATCGGCCCCCACCTGACCTACACCAAGGCGCTGAAAGCCTTCAAGATCACCCAGCAGAGCGGCGCGTACTGGAAGAACGACAAGGAAAACAAGATGCTGACCCGCATCAACGGCGTGGCCTTCCACAACCAGGAGGAACTGGACGCCTGGGAAAAACAGCAGCAGGAAGCCCGCGAACGCGACCACCGC
>DXBF01000022.1 GCA_019116705.1 Candidatus Gemmiger avistercoris | reverse complement strand
CTGCAGCACGAGAAACCGTTTGAGGGCGTCAACGGCAGCGGCAAGCACAACAACTGGTCCATCAGCACCCGTGAGGAGAACCTGCTGGACCCCGGCGACACCCCCATGGAGAACCTGCAGTTCATGGTGTTCCTGACCGCCGTGGTCAAGGCCGTGGATGAATACGCCGACCTGCTGCGCACCTCGGTCGCCACCCCCGGCAACGACCACCGCCTGGGCGCCAACGAGGCCCCGCCGGCCATCATCTCGATCTTTGTGGGCGAGGAACTGGAAGCCGTCATCGACGCGGTGTGCAGCGATTCCCCCTACGCGGGCCCCGTGAAGATGAAGATGGACCTGGGCGTGGACGTGCTGCCCAAGTTCAGCAAGGACACCACCGACCGCAACCGTACTTCCCCCTTCGCCTTCACCGGCAACAAGTTCGAGTTCCGCATGCCCGGCTCCGCCGAGAACCTGTCCGACGCGAACACCATCCTCAACACCGCCGTGGCCAAGGCCCTGAAGGACTTTGTGGAAAAGACCTCCGCCGCCGCCGATTTTGAGTGCGCGGCCGCCGCCTGGGTCAAGCAGACGCTGAACGACCACCGCCGGGTGATCTTCAACGGCAACGGCTACAGCGAGGCCTGGGAGGCCGAAGCCGAGCGCCGCGGCCTGCCCAACCGCAAGTGCACCCCCGACGCCATGATCGCCCTGAAGGACCCCAAGAACGTGGCCCTGATGGAAGAGTTCGGCGTGCTGACCAAGACCGAACTGTTCAGCCGCTACGAAGTGGAGATGGAGCACTACTCCAAGATCATCAACATCGAAGCGCGCACCATGCTCAAGATCGCCAGCAAGCAGCTGATCCCCGCCGCCACCGCCTACATGGGCGAGGTGGCCAGCGCCGCCGCCGCCAAGACCGCCGCGCTGGAGGGCATCTCCACCAAGGCCGAGCGCAAGGTGCTCACCGCCCTGACCGGCTACACCGATGAAATGTCCGACGCCGCCGACCTGCTCAAAGAGACCACCGACCGCGTCTGCGCCATGGAGGACGAGAGCGCCAAGGCCCACGCCTTCCACGACGAAGTCCTGCCCATCATGGCCCGGCTGCGCGCCGCCGCCGACAAAGCCGAGGAACTGGTCGACGAGGACTACTGGCCCCTGCCCTGCTACAGCCGCATGCTGTTCTACACCGAGTGAGCTTTGCTTCAAAGGGGGCAACAGTCGCGCACGGCTGACGCCTGACGCTCCTGTTTCCCCTCTTTGAATAACGGGTTGCGGTGCCCGCATCGCGCGGCGCGCCTTGGAGCGGCGCTTGCACTCTGCGACCGCTGCCCCTGCTCCGCCTCGCTGCATCCGCCGCAGGCGGCGCTCGGCTCCGCAGCCTTCGACTGCTCTGCGAGTTTGCAGTCTGCCACTTTTTCATTCGCCATTCTCCTTTTCCTATTTCTTACACCACCCGGAAGGCCCGCCTGCTGCGCGGGCCTTTCGGGTATATGGGCCTTGCCCTGCGGCCGCGCGGCCGCGAAACCAACGTCCGGGAGGCTTTTATGAAACGTACCGCACAGGACATCCTGAATTATGTGGAGGACAACGACGTCAAGTTCGCCAAGCTGACCTTCTGCGACATCTTCGGCAACCAGAAGAACATCTCGCTGTTCGCCAGCGAACTGCCCCGCGCCTTTGCCCAGGGCGTCAGCTTCGACGGGTCCTCCATCGCCGGGTTCATGAACGTGGAGGAGAGCGACCTGGTGCTGTGGCCCGACCCCGACACCGCCGCCGTGCTGCCCTGGCGCCCCACCGAGGGGCGGGTCATCCGCATGTACTGCGACATCACCCTGCCCGACGGCCGCCCCTTTGAGGGCAACTGCCGGGGGTACCTGCAGTCGGTGGTCAAGCGGGCCAGCGCCATGGGCCTTGCCTGCAACGTGGGCTGCGAATGTGAGTTCTACCTGTTCGAGACCGACGACCGCGGCGCCCCCACCCGCATCCCGCTGGACCACGGCGGCTACTTCGACATCCCGCCCCTGGACCGGGGCGAGAACATCCGCCGGGAGATCTGCTTCGCCATTGAGGAGATGGGCCTGCACCCCGAACACAGCCACCACGAGAGCGGCCCCGGCCAGAACGAGGTCTGCTTCCTGTACACGGGGGCGCTGCGCTCCGCCGACAACCTGAACACCTTCAAGAGCACCGTCAAGGCCATTGCGGCGCGCAACGGGCTGTTCGCCAGCTTCATGCCCAAGCCGCTGGCCGACCAGCCGGGCAGCGGGCTGCACGTGAATATCTCGCTGCTGCGGGACGGCAAAAACCTGTTTGAAGGCGAACTGGCCCCTGGGAGCGAGGGCGCGCACTTTGTGGCGGGCGTCCTGGCCCACGCCCGCGAACTGACGGCCTTCTGCAACCCGGTGCCCAACTCCTACGCGCGCCTGGGCGCCAACGAGGCCCCGCTGTATGTGAGCTGGAGCCGCCAGAACCGCAGCCAGCTGGTGCGGCTGCCCAGCGCCCGCGGCGAACTGTGCCGGGTGGAACTGCGCGGCCCCGACCCCGCGGGCAACCCCTACCTGGTCATCGGGCTGATCCTGGCCGCCGGGCTGGACGGCATCCAGCGGGAACTGCCGCTGCCCGAGGCCGTCAACCGCAACCTGTTCCTGCCCAGTGCGGCCGCCGGCCTGGAATGCCTGCCCCGCACCCTGCGGGAAGCCATCACGGTGGCGGCCCAGAGCGAATTTATCAGCCGGGAACTGCCCATCGCCCTGCAGAACAAGTACTTCCAGTACCAGACGCTGCTCTGCCACGGGTTTGAGAGCGCCCCCGATCCCGAAGCCTGGGACCGGGCCAACGGGTTCCTCATCATCTGACACAGCCCACAGACACGAAAGGAGGGGCGGCCTGTGGCAAACGCGCTGATCGTATCGGCGGGCAGCAACGCCAACGAGTACCTGGCCCGGCACATGGCCGAGCTGGGCTATGCCCGCCCCGTGATCGTGCCCAGCGGCGGCGAGGCGCGCCGCCAGATGGACGGCAAGGAGTTTGAGGTCATCGTCATCAACACGCCGCTGCCCGACGAGTTCGGCCACGAACTGGGGGTGGACGCGGTGCAAAAGACCGACGCCGGGGTGATCCTGCTGGCCAAGACGCTGACGGCGGACCAGATCGCCGGGCGGCTGCAGGATTACGGCGTGCTGGTGCTGGGCAAGCCCTTCGGCGCGCCCCAGTTCCGGCAGGCCGTGCAGATCGCCGCCAGCAATTACAGGCGGCTGGCGGTGCTGCGGGCCGAGAACGCCCGCCTGCTGGACAAGATCGCCCAGCTGCGGCTGGTGGACCGGGCCAAGTGCTTTTTGATCGAGCGGCGGGGCATGACCGAAGCCGACGCCCACCGGCTGATCGAAAAGACCGCCATGGACACCCGCCGCAGCCGCGGCGAGGTAGCGCAGGAGATCCTGGAAGCGGAAGAATAGGCGGCAAACGACGGCCGGGCCGCCCCCTGAGGGGGCGGCCC
>DXBF01000021.1 GCA_019116705.1 Candidatus Gemmiger avistercoris | reverse complement strand
CTATTGGGGCAGGCCCGGCGGTTTGCTGTTTGTATCCGTATTGTCAGCGCGCGGAGGGCGCGGTCCCGGCATAGGCGTCCAGGCCCTGCTTGAGCCGTTCCAGCCCGTCCTGCAGGCGGGCGCGGGGGCAGGCCAGGTTCATGCGCAGGAAGGCCCCGCCGTTGCCGCGGTACACCCCGCCCGCCGAGAGGCGCAGCCCGGTGCGCTCGCGCAGGAAGCGGGCCAGCGCGGCGCCGTCCGCCGTCAGGGCGCTGCAGTCCAGCCACAGCAGGTAGGTCCCGTGGGAGACCACCGCCCGCACCGCCGGCAGTTCGCGGGAAATAAAGTCCCGGGCCACCGCCTTGTTTTCCGCCAGATAGGCCCGCAGGGCGTCCAGCCAGGGGGCACCTTTGGTGAAGGCGGCCACGGCGGCCTCGGCGGCAAAGCAGTTGGGCTCGGCCACTTCGTCGGTGTTCAGCGCCCGCCAGACCTTGTGGCGCAGCGCCGGGTCAGGCACCGACACCGCCGAAGTCTGCAGCCCCGCCAGGTTGAACGCCTTGGTGGGGGCCAGGCAGGTGATGCTGTTGGCCCGGCATTCCGCCGACGCGGCGGCAAAGGGGGTGTAGTCCCAGCCGGGGTCGGTCAGGTCGCAGTGGATCTCGTCCGAAAGCACCACCACATGGTGCCGCGCGGCCAGCGCGCCGATGCGCGCCAGCGTCTCTTTGTCCCAGATCTGGCCCGTGGGGTTGTGGGGGTTGCACAGGATCATCAGGGTGGTCTGGGGGTCCGCCAGCTTGGCGTCCAGGTCCGTCCAGTCGATGCCGTAGGCCCCGTCCGCATAGGTCAGGGGGCATTCCAGCACCAGGCGGCCGTTATTCTCGATGGAATGGTAGAAGATGTCGTACACCGGGGTCAGGGCCAGTACCTTCTCGGCCGGGGTGGTCAGTTTGCGCACCACGCTGGAGATGGTGGGCACCACGCCGGTGGAAAAGATCAGCCACTCCCGCTGCAGGGCAAAGCCGTGGCGGGTGCGCCACCAGCCCGTGATGGCGTCGTACCATTCGTCGGGCAGGTCGGTGTAGCCGTACACCGGGTGGGCGGCCCGCCGCTGCACGGCGGCGGCGATCTCCGGCGCGGTGGCAAAGTCCATATCAGCGATCCACATGGGCAGTTCGCCGTCGGCCACGTCCCACTTGGTGCAGTGGGTGCCCCGGCGGTCGATCAGGGCGTCAAAATCGTAGGTCATGGCGCGCTCCTTATTCGCTGGTCACGTCGGCGCCGAAATACTGCTCCGACAGGGCGGCCAGTTCGCCGGAGGCGCGCATCTCGTCCAGGGCCTCGTTGATGGCGGCCACCAGCCGCTCGTTGCCCTTGGGCACCGGGATGCAGGAGGAGGTGGTGGTATCGGTCTCGGCCACGATCTGCACGGCGGCGTCGGGGTGCTTGTTCAGGTAATCGTAGAAGGCGGTCTCGGCGTTGAGCATGCAGTCGGCCCGGCCGCTGAGGATCAGCTCGATGCCCTGGGCCACGGCGTCCACGCTGACCAGTTCGGCGCCGTAGGCTTCGGCCTGCTGGCCCCAGCTGCTGGTCATGTTCTGGGCCGCCCGCTTGCCCGCCAGGTCGTCAAAGCCGGTGATGTCGGTGTTGTCGGCGCCCACCAGCAGCGCGCCGTGGACGTAGGTGTACGGTTCCGAGAAATCGTATTTCTGGCGGCGCTCCTCCGAGGCTTCCACCTCGTTCACCACCAGGTCGATGCGGCCGGAGTCCATGCTGGCAAACAGGGAATCCCACTCCGCCTCCACGAACTGGATCTCCACGCCCAGGTGCTCGGCCACGCCGCGGGCCACGTCCACGTCAAAGCCCACCAGGTCGCCGTTCTCGTCGTGGTAGCTGTTGGGGGAGTAGGTGCCCTCGGTGCCTACGATCATCACGCCCGCCTGCTGGATCTTGTCCAGCAGGTCGCTGTCCCCGGCGTTCTCCGCCGTGGCAGGGGCGCTCCCGGCAGGGGTGCTGCCGGCGGCCGTGCCGCTGCAGCCGGCAAGCAGCGCGGCGGACATGGCCAGCGCCAGGGCGGCGGTCAGGGTCTTGTTGTTTTTCATGGTAGTCCCTCCTTAAAAAAATTCGGAATGTGTGGGGCAGGGGGGCGTCAGCCCTTGGCCTGCCCCGCGTTGAGTGTCTGCAAAAAGGCCCGGGTGCGCTCTTCTTTGGGGTGGGCGAAAAACTCGGCCGACGGCCCGCTTTCCACCACCACGCCGTGTTCCATGAACACCACCTTGTCGGACACGTTGCGGGCGAAGCCCATCTCGTGGGTAACGACCAGCATGGTCATGCCCTCGTCGGCCAGCGTGCGCATGACGGCCAGCACTTCGCCGGTGAGTTCGGGGTCCAGCGCCGAGGTGGGTTCGTCGAAGTAGATGATAGCGGGGCTGGTGGCGATGGCCCGGGCAATGGCCACCCGCTGCTGCTGCCCGCCCGAAAGCTGGCTGGGGTAGGCGTCCCGGCGGTCCAGCAGGCCCACCTTTTGAAGCGCCTGCTCCCCCAGGGCCACGGCCCGGGCGCGGGGCATCCGGCGGCCCACGATCAGCCCCTCGGTCACGTTCTGCAAAGCGGTCCTGTTGCGGAACAGGTTGTAGTTCTGGAACACGAAGGCGGTCTTTTTGCGCAGCCGGGCCACGTCCTTTTTGCCGATGCCCGGCAGGTCAAAAGTCTCGCCGTCCAGCGTCAGCGTGCCGCCGTCGGCCCGTTCCAGAAAATTGATGCACCGCAGCAGGGTGGTCTTGCCGGAGCCGCTGGGGCCCAGGATGGCCACCACGTCGCCTTTGTCCACCTGCAGGTCCACGCCCTTGAGCACTTCCTGCCCGTCAAAGGATTTGCGGATGTTTTTGGCTTCCAGTAACATGGGGGTCCCTCCTCAGGCGTAAACGCTTAGTTTCTTTTCGCCCACGGCCTGCAGCTTGGTGAGCGCCGTGCAGAACAGCAGGTAGATCAGGCCCACCTCGATGTACAGCGCCAGCGGTTCGGCGGTCAGGGCCACGATGCGCTCGGTGGCCATGAACATCTCGGTCACGGTGATGTTGGCCGCCAGCGAGGTGTCCTTCACCATGCCGATCAGCGAGTTGGACAGCGGCGGGAAAGCCGTGCGCAGCGCCTGGGGCAGCACGATGCGCCGGATGGACTGCGCCCAGCTCAGGCCCGCGCACTCGGCGGCTTCCAGCTGGCCCACCGGCACCGATTCCAGCGCCGCGCGGATGGTCTCGGCGCAGTAGGCGCCCTGGTTGATGGAAAACACAAGGATCGCCGCCGGGAACGCGTCGATCAGGATGCCCACATGGGGCAGGCCGTAGAACACCACGAACAGCTGCACCAGCAGCGGCGTGCCGCGGATCACCCAGATGTAAAAGCGGGCCAGCTGGCGCAGCACCGGCACTTTGGCGAACTGCACCAGCGCCACGGCCACCGCAATGACCAGCGCGATGGCAAAGGAGATCACAGTCAGCGGAATGGTCATGGTCAGGCCCGGGAGCAGGATCTGCCAAAAGGATTCCACCAACAGGTTGCATAGATAGTTCATCTTCTGTTCCCTTCTTCCCGCAGGCGCAAAGCCTGCCGGTTCTAGTATACACGGTTTGGGCGGGCTTGCCAATACCTTATCGCAACAGTAGGTTTTTGGCGGGCCGCCTACACCTCGATGCTCCGCTGCAGCCAGCGTTCCCGCAGCAGGCGGAGCAAAAAGAGCAGCCCGCGCACGCAGAGTTCGCCGCACATGGCCAGCCACACGCCCGCCAGCCCCAGGCGGGGGGCCAGCAGGGCTGCGGCGGTGATGCGCACGCCCCACATGCTCACCAGGTTCATCAGGCTGGGCACCAGGGTGTCCCCCGCGCCGCGCATGGCTCCCGCCGCCACGATGGACACCGCGTACAGCGGCTCGGCAAAGGCTTCGATGCGCAGCACCTGCACGCCCAGGGCCTGCACGGCGGGGTCCGGCGTCAGCAGCGCGAACACTGCCGGGGCGGCCAGGTACATCAGCACGGCCATGCCGCTCATCAGCGCCGCGCCCAGGGCCACGGCCATGCGGGCGTAGCGCCGGGCCAGGTCCCGGCGTTTGGCGCCCAGGCTCTGGCCCACCAGCGTGGTGGCCGCCGCCGACACGCCGTACCCCGGCAGGTAACACAGGCTCTCGGCCGTGACGGCCAGGGAATTCGCCGCGATGGACACCGTGCCCAGCGGCGCCACGATGCGGGTGGAGGCGATCTGCGCCCCGCAGAGCACCGTGTGCTCAAAGGCCATGGGCAGCGCGATGCGGGCCGCGTTGCGCAGGCAGGCGCCGGAGGGCCGCCAGCGGCCTTTCTGCCGCAGGTTCAGCGCCGGGGAATACAGGCAGACGGCGGCCAGCATCAGTGCGGCGGTGACCCACTCGGCCAGGGCGGTGCCCAGCGCGGCCCCGGCCACGCCCATCCCCGCGCCGGGGACCGTCAGCCCGAACAGTTCGATGCGGGGGAAGATCAGCAGCCCGTTAAAGACCACGTCCAGCCCGCACATCATGGCGTTCAGCAGGCTGGGGGTGCGCATGTTGCCGCTGCACTGCAGCATGCTGCCCGCCAGCTGGCGCATCTGCACCGCAGGCAGGGCGCAGGCGTAGATCAGGAAGTAGGCGGACGCGTCGCCGCAGATGGCCGGGTCGCCGCCCAGCCAGCGGGGCAGCCAGGGGCTGGCGGCGCAGCCCAGGGCGGCCATGGCCAGCCCCACGGCCAGGGCGGCCAGCAGGGCCTGGCGCAGCACGTCCCGGGCTTCGCCGTCCCGGCCTGCGCCGATCAGGTGGGCCACCTGCACCGAAAAGCCGGTGGCGGCCGATATGCACAGCCCGCCCAGCAGCCAGGTGGAGGTGGACACCAGCCCGATGGAAGCCGACGCGCCCGCCCCCAGGCTGCCCACCATGGCCGCGTCGATGTACTGCATGGCCATTGAGCTCAGCTGCGCCAGAATGGCGGGCACGCTCAGCGCTGCCAGGCGGCGCAGCTGGCTTCGCCATCCGGCGGCTGCGGCGGCTGGGGCTTGCGTCATAAGGTGTTTGCCGTCCTTTCGTTTGTTTTCTGAACCGGACTATTATAAACCCCGCGGCCGTCCCTGACAAGTACTTACCTCCATTACCGTACCCCCCTGCGCGGCTTGCAGACAGCCCGCCGCCTTGCTATAATAAGGAAAGCAAACGCCCGCGCCCGAAAGGAGAGGTCCCCCATGCACGTCAATCTGCTCGTCAAACCGGCTTCCAGCCTGTGCAATATGCGCTGCCGCTATTGTTTCTATGAGGACGAAGCCGCCAACCGTACCGAGGCCAGCCTGGGCGTCATGAGCCGGGACACCGCCGCGCTGCTCATCCGTCAGGCGCTGGACGCCGCCGGGTGGGACGGCAGCGTCAGCTTCGCCTTCCAGGGCGGGGAGCCCACGGTGGCGGGGCTGGACTTTTTCCGGGATTTTACCGCCATGGTGGAGGCGCAGAACACCGCGCGCCTGCCGGTGGCCTACGCCCTGCAGACCAACGGCCTCGCGCTGGACGGGGAATGGGCGGAATTCCTGGCGCGGCGCCGCTTCCTGACCGGCATCTCGGTGGACGGCGACAAGGACCTGCACGACGCCTTCCGCATCGACGCGGCGGGCAAGGGCACCTGGACCCGGGTGCAGAAGAACCTGCGGCTGCTGCAAAAAGCCGGTGTGGAGTGCAACCTGCTCTGCGTGGTCACCCGCCGCTGCGCCAAAAGCGCCGTGCGCACCTACCATGCTTTGCAAAAGACCGGCGTGCGCTATCTGCAGTTCATCCCCTGCCTGGACCCCCTGGGCGAGCCGCGGGGCCAGCGCCCCTGGTCGCTGACGCCGGAGGATTACGGCACGTTCCTGTGCAGCCTGTTCGACGAATGGTACCGGGACTGGGCCGCCGGACGCTACACCAGCGTGCGCCTGTTCGACGATTATGTGCACCTGGCCATGGGCCTGCCCGCGGGCACCTGCGCCACCAGCGGCAGCTGCGGGGCCTACGCGGTGGTGGAGGGCGACGGCAGCGTTTACCCCTGCGACTTCTTCGCCCTGGACGAGTGGAAGCTGGGCAACATCCACCAGACGCCGCTGGCCGCCCTCAGCGCCGGACGGCGGGAGCAGGAATTCCTGCAGGAAGGGCTGGACCACCCCGCCCCCTGCGCGGCCTGCCGCTGGCAGGCTCTGTGCCAGGGGGGCTGCAAGCGGGACTGGACCACCGGCGCGCAGGGCGGGCGGCAGAACTACTACTGCGCGGCGTTCCAAAAATTCTTCGCCCACGCGGAGCCCCGCCTGCGGCAGATCGCCGCCGCCGAGCAGCGCGCCCGGCGCATGGGGCTGTGAAAGGGGCGGAGGGATGGAACGCCAAAAACAGGGGCGGGCCCCCGCGTACCGCCTGGACCGCCATGCGGACGACTGCGTCCAGTGCGGCCATTGTGACCGCCGCTGCCCCTTCGGCGTGGTCCAGACGGCCCGCATGCGGGAGATCGCGGCCTATTTCGGCTGAGTGCCGGCCGTTTCCCCGGAAAACCACGGGACCCCCGATCCGTTCGGATCGGGGGTCCCGGCGTTTCCTGTTATTCGCAGCCTTCTCTGGTCTCGCCGCAGCCGTCGCAGTCGCTCTCGTACTGCACGGCGTGGCGGGCCAGTTCGGGGTCCAGCCGCTGGGCCACCTGGATCATCAGCGCGCACTCCATGCGCTTGCGGAAGATCTTGCACCCGTACTCGTAGGTGCCGTGGATGTCCCCGGTGGCGTGCAGGGCGTTGGCCGCGCAGCCGCCCGCGCAGTACAGCCGCGCCCAGCAGTCCCGGCAGTCGGGCCGGGCGTAGACGTTGCACAGCTTGAACTCGTCCCGCAGGGCGGTGTTGGTCACGCCGTCCCACACGTTGCCCAGCTTGTAGTCGGGGTCGCCCACGAACTGGTGGCAGGGGTACAGGTCGCCCCAGGGGGTCACGGCCATGTACTCGGTGCCCGAACCGCAGCCCGAGATGCGCTTGTAGATGCAGGGCCCGTGTTTCAGGTCCAGGATGTAGTGGTAGAAGGTGATGGGCCGTCCGGCTTTCTGGCGGCGCAGCATGTCGTTGGCCAGCAGTTCGTACTGGTCGAACAGTTTGGGCAGGTCGGCTTCGGTCAGGGCCTCGGGGGAATCGGGCGGGGCCACCACCGGCTCCATCGAAAGCTCGGTGAAGCCCAGGTCGTCGGCCATGTGGAACAGGTCGTTGGTGAAATCCACATTGTGGTGGGTGAAGGTGCCCCGCATGTAGTAGCCCTGGCCGCCCCGGGCCTTGACCAGTTTCTGGAATTTGGGCACGATGCGGTCGTAGCTGCCGTTGCCCGCCAGATCCACCCGGAAACGGTCGTTGACCTCCTTGCGGCCGTCCAGCGAGAGCACCACGTTGTGGCATTCCTTGTTGGCCCACTCGATGACTTCGTCGGTGATGCCGATGCCGTTGGTGGTCAGCGTGAAGCGGAAATTCTTGCCCGCCGCCTGCTCGATGCTGCGGGCGTAGGCCACCAGCTGCTTGCAGACCTCGAAGTTCATCAGCGGTTCGCCGCCGAAGAAGTCCACCTCCAGGTTGCGCCGGGTGCCCGAGTGCGCCACCAGGAAATCCAGCGCCTGCTTGCCGGTCTCAAAGCTCATCAGCCCGGCCTCGCCGTGGAACTTGCCCTGGGCCGCAAAGCAGTAGCTGCAGTTCAGGTTGCAGGTGTGGGCCACGTGCAGGCACAGGGCCTTGACCACATTGGAACGGTTCTTGAAGTCGAAGGCATGGCCGGCGTAAGCGTCGGGGGCGAACAGCTTGCCCTCCTTCGTCAGTTCGTCGATGTCGTCCAGGCAGTCCTCGATGTCGGCGGGGGTCACATCGTCCCGGCCCGCGTACTTTTGGGCCAGGGCCGCGGCGGCCTGCGCGCGGGTGCTGCCGCCGTCGATCAGGGCGATGGCGTCGTAGGCGACTTCGTCCACGGCGTGCACGCTGCCGCTGAACACGTCCAGCACGATGTTGTAGCCGCCCAGCTTGTATTGATGGATCATAGGGAGCTCCTTTAATAAAACATCTGTCCACATCGGCGGACATGTGCCGACGATGTGGACACATACAGGGAAATTTACCCCAAAATTGTGTGCGAGGCGCAGGCGCCGAGTGCGCGGTTTTGGGGTGAATTTTGTCGAAGGGGATTCCAAAGAGGCTGCGAAGCCGCGCGCCGCCTGCGGCGGATACAGCAAGGCGGAGCAGGGGCAGCGGTCGAAGAACGCAAGCGCCGCCCCAAGGCGCGCCGCGGGATGCGGAAACCGCAACCCGTCAAACAGGAGCGTCAGGCGTCAGCCATGCGCGACTGTTGCCCCTTTTGAGGCAAAAGAAATGCCGGGGCCGTAAGGCGCCCGGCACGATCGCCAGCGTTGGTGGAAAAATCAGTTGTCCGCTTTCTCGCAGGGCTGGTTGGCAATGCCGCAGCTGGTCTTGCAGGCGCTCTGGCAGGAGGTCTGGCACTCGCCGCAGCCGCCGTCGCGCAGGCTCTTGGCCATGTCGCGGGTCTCGAGGGTCTGAATGTGCTTCATGTAATGGTCACTCCTTTGCACACTTTTTAGAATATCTTTATTGTACACAGGTCCGGCCCCCTTGTCAAGCACGGTGGAAAACCTGCGGGCCCCGCCCCGGGGGCGCGCCGCGTTTCCCGGCGGGAATTGCCCGTTTCAGCGTGGAAATGGGGCGGGTTTTCCACGGTTTCCACCGGGTTTTCCACAATTTCAACGTGGAGAACCGTTTTACGCGGCGGATAACGGGGGAAAAATATACGAACTGTGAAAGGGGCGGCGCAAAAAAATCCCCCGGACCGCAGGCCGGGGAAGGGATTATTTGCGCCGGTGGCTGACGAACAGCGCGCAGCTCATGATGAGGAAGAACACCGCGATGGCCGCCACGATCAGCAAAAACAACTCGAAGATCTTGACGTTAAAGCTGCTCTGCAGCGTCTGCGTCGCCTCCGAGAGCACGGCCTCGGTGCTGCTGACGGTACTGGACGCGCCGGTCTGCGCCGCGGCCAGCGCCGCAGAGGCGGCTTCGCTGTCGCCCAGGGCGTTCAGTGCGTCGGCCAGGGCCTGGCTGCCCATGGCCACCAGGCGGTTGTTGCTCTCGCTCTTGACCCGGTCGCCGTTCACGGCCCCGGCCAGGTACCCGGCCAGCAGGTCGGTGGCGCCGCGCACGGCGGGGGCGTAGCTTTCGTCGATGGTCCAGCCGCTGCCGGTCCACATATCGTTCATGTAGAACAGCAGCTGCATGCCGGTGTCCTGCACGATGGCGTTGTACACCACGTCGGAAAAGCCGCTGTCGGAGGTGTTCACGGTGCCGAAACTCAGCGCGATGAACTGGTAGGCGCGGTCGTACTCGGTCAGGCCGTCGTAATAGCTGCGCAGCGTGTCGGCGATGTCGCTGTCCCGGGTCAGCTGGGACCCCACGACCACCGAGTCTAGGTCGGCGCGCAGGTCCTCGGCGCTGAATACGCTGGAGGAACTGTCCCCCGTGTTGAAGGCGGACTGCATCAGCCCCGCGTAGCCCGCCGCGTCGTCCGCCTGGCCGTGGAAGGACTTGGCCAGTTCCATGCAGTCGCCGCCCCAGCTGCCGGTGATGGGCAGGCCGTTGTACACCAGGTTCATCGAAGCCAGCATATGGCCGAAGTCGGTGGTCTCCCCGGTGGGCAGCGTCAGGGTGGTCATGCCCTGCAGCGCGGCCAGGTCGGCGTCGTTCTCGTTCACGTAGGCTTCAAACTCCGAATCGCGGGCCCCGGCGGTCAGCTGCCAGATGGCGGTGTTGTAGCTGCCGGTGCGGGTGTAGGAAAGCGTCAGCAGGATGGGGTCGCCCTCGTGTTCGGCGGCGTAGCTTTCGGCCAGGTCCTGCAGGCGGCCCAGGCGGTCCAGCGTGTCGTCATACTCTGCCGCCGCGGCGCGCGGCGCGGCCCAGAAGCACAGGGCCAATACAAACCCCAGCAGCCAGAGCAGCCGGGGCAGACGGGTCATGTGGGAGTCCGTGTTCAAGCACCTCCAAAAATATCAGAAAAAAGTCGCTTTTGCTCGGCGGCGGGGCGCCGTGTTGTTTCTGTTTTGTAACCTTTACAGTATACCATACCGGGGCGTCGTTTGTCACGGATTTTTTTGTGAAATCCGCGCCCGCGCCCCGCGCCCCTTTACTTCCCGCCGCCTTTTGCCGTATAATGGACCCAGAAAAAACGGGAGGGCGGACGAAGGATGAAAACAGCCCAAAGGCGAAAAAGCTGGCTATACCTTGTGCTGCTGTTCGCGGCGTGCACGGTGGTGTACGGCCTGCTCAGCACCTACCCGCGGGAACTGGCGGTCTACAGCGACGAGGTCCGCTACCTGGACATCGCCCGCAGCTTGTTCCAGGGCCGGGGGCTGCGGGTGCGCAACATGCCCAGCGACTACCAGAAGATCCTCTACCCGCTGTGCATCCTGCCCGCCCTGGCCTTCAGGACCACCGCGGCCCAGATCACGGCCGTGGGCTGGCTCAACGCGGCCTGGGCCTCCAGCGCGGTGTTCCCGGCCTGCGCCCTGGCCCGCGCCACCGGCCAGAGCCGCCGCCGCACGGCCTTCCTGGTGGGGGTCACGGCGCTGCTGCCCACCATGGCAGCCTGCGCCACCTTCATGAGCGAGACCGTGTTCCTGCCGCTCTCTCTGTGGCAGGTGTACTTCCTCTGGCGGGCCATGGCCGCCGCTTCGCCCCGCGCCCGGGCGGGCTGGTGCGCCGTGGCGGGGGCGTGGTGCTACCTGCTCTATCTTAATAAGGAAGTCGCCCTCTACTACCTCATCGCCTGGGTGCTGCTGCGCCTGTGGGTGGTCTGGAACGACCGCCGCGTCTGGCGCGCCGAACTGGCCGGGACCGCCGCCCTGCTGGGGGCCTTCGCCGCCTGCTTCCTGGCGGGCAAGCTGACCCTGTTCGCGGGGCTGGGCAACTCCTACAACCAGACCGGCTGGCTCAACGCCGCACAGTGGGCCTTCCTGCCCTTTGCCGTGGCCTGCGACGTGCTGTTCACGGTGCTGGCCTTCGGGGTGTTCCCGGTGCTGGCGCCGCTGTGCGCGCTGCGCCGCCCGCGCCCCGGTTCGGACCCCCGCCGCACCCAGCTGCCGCTGCTGCTTCTGCTGGCGCTGGGCGCCGGCGTGGGGGTGGTGGCCTGGAGCATCACCGTGCGGGAGGACCTGGGCTCGCCCTCGCCCCGCCAGCACATGCGCTACCTGGAACCGCTGCTGGTGCCGCTGCTGCTGGTCACGCTGGACGCGCTGGACGGCGCGCTGACCCCGGCGCGCCGCCGCCTGCTGGCCGCCCTCACGGCGCTGTGGGGGGCGGGGTTCCTGCTGCTCTGCCGCGACATCGGCCCCGGCGCGGGGGACAACACCTTCCTGCAATGGTATGATTTCGTGGCCGACCGCCTGGACCGCCTGCCCCTGCTGGGGGCCGGCGGCTGGCTGCTGGCGTGGCGGTGCGCCGTCGTGGCGGGGGCCGCGCTGCTGGGCGTGCTGCTGGTGCGGCGCAAAGCCCGCAGGCCCCTGGCCCTGGCGGCGCTGGCGCTCTGCGCGCTCTGCTACGCCGGGGAGTGGCGCATCAACCGCTGGACCTACGGTGTGGACGCCGCCGCCGTGCAGGCGGCCAGCAGCCTGAACGAATCTCTCAAAACGCTGGAGGGCGCCGTGCTGTTCATCCCCAACGGCGTGCGCGGGCGGGACAGCCAGCTCATCGACACCTACATCGACCGGGACGTTTACCTCTGTGAATATGAAACGCTCTGCGCCTGGGGCCTGCTGGACGACGGCGTGCTGGACCTGACCGCCGAAGCCCCCGGCCCCGAGTACCC
This sequence comes from Candidatus Gemmiger avistercoris, assembly GCA_019116705.1. Lineage (GTDB taxonomy): Bacteria > Bacillota > Clostridia > Oscillospirales > Ruminococcaceae > Gemmiger > Gemmiger avistercoris. The sequence continues at coordinate 23,109 of DXBF01000021.1, read as the reverse complement.
CGGCCGCCCCTACCGGGACCTGACCGGGGCCGACTGGGTGCTGGCCGCCGACGGCGTGCCGCTGGATACCGCCGCCCTGGAACCCATGGACGCCCCCTGCCCGGCGGGCTATACGCTGTGGCATAACCCCTGCCGCGAACGGGTGCTTTTTGCGGACCCGGCGCAGGCGGGCTGAGGCGCGCCGGGGCAAGGAATGCAAAAAATGCGCCAATCTTTGCAAGGCGCAAACGGCCCCGCCATTCTTTACAAAAAGACGAAAATCCGTTACAATGATAACACCGCAACACCAAAAACAGAGAGAAGGAGAGATCGCCTTGTTCACAATCATGAAGCGGCGGGAACTGAACCCCACCGTCACAGAATTCTGGGTCCATGCGCCGCTCATCGCCAAAAAGGCGAAGGCCGGCCAGTTCGTCATCGTCCGCGCCAAAGAAGATTCCGAGCGCATCCCCCTGACCATCGCGGGCTTTGACCCCGAGGCCGGGACGGTGTCCATCATCTTCCAGGTCGTCGGCGCAGGCACGATGGAACTCAACACCCTCCGGGAAGGCGACGCCGTCCATGATTTCGTCGGGCCCCTGGGCAAAGCGACCGAGATCGAGGGCCTCAAGAACGCCTGCGTGGTGGGCGGCGGCGTGGGCTGCGCCATCGCCCTGCCCGTGGCCCAGGCGCTGCACGCCCAGGGCACCCGCGTCACCGGCATCGTGGGCTTCCGCAGCAAGGACCTCGTCATCCTGGAGGATGAGTTCCGCGCCTGCTGCGACGACTTCATCATCGTCACCGACGACGGTTCCTACGGGCAGAAGGGCGTCGTCACCGCCCCGCTGGAGGAAAAGATCCAGGCGGGCGCGAACTTTGACGAAGTCATCGCCATCGGCCCCCTGGTCATGATGAAATTCGTGGTCAGGACCACCAAACCCCACAACATCAAGACCGTCGTTTCCATGAACCCCATCATGGTGGACGGCACCGGCATGTGCGGCGGCTGCCGCCTGACCGTGGGCGGCAAGACCAAGTTCGCCTGCGTGGACGGCCCCGACTTTGACGGATTTGAAGTGGACTTCGACGAAGCCATGCACCGCGGCACCATGTACAAGCCCTTTGAGGCTCACGCCCGGGACGCCGAGTGCAATCTGCTCAAACAGGAGGTGCAGTAACATGCCGAACATGGACCCGAAAAAGTGCCCCATGCCCAGCCAGGAGCCTGACGTCCGCAACAAAAACTTCCAGGAAGTGGCCCTGGGCTATACGGTCGAGATGGCCGTGCAGGAGGCCCAGCGCTGCCTGCAGTGCAAGAACCACCCCTGCCGTTCCGGCTGCCCGGTGGACATCGACATCCCCGGCTTTATCGCCCACGTCGCCAAAGGCGAATTTGAGGAAGCCTACAAGGTCATCGCGCAGTCCAGCGCGCTGCCCGCGGTCTGCGGCCGCGTCTGCCCGCAGGAGAACCAGTGCGAGGGCAAGTGCATCCGCGGCATCAAGGGCGAGCCGGTGGGCATCGGCCGCCTGGAGCGCTTCGTGGCCGACTGGTACCGCGAAAACGTACATGCCAAACCGGAAAAACCGGCCTCCAACGGGCATAAAGTGGCCGTCATCGGCGCCGGCCCCTCCGGCCTGACCGCCGCGGGCGACCTGGCCAAGCTGGGCTATAAAGTCACCGTCTACGAGGCCCTGCATGTGGCGGGCGGCGTGCTGATGTACGGCATCCCCGAGTTCCGCCTGCCCAAAGACATCGTCCAGCACGAGGTGGAGGGCCTGAAGGAACTGGGCGTGGACATCGAGTGCAACATGGTCATCGGCAAGGTGCTCACCGTCGATGAACTGCTGGGCGAATACGGCTACGACGCGGTCTACGTCGCTTCCGGCGCGGGCCTGCCCCGCTTCATGGGCATCCCCGGCGAGAGCCTCAACGGCGTCTACTCCGCCAACGAGTACCTGACCCGCGTGAACCTGATGAAGGCCTATCAGCCCGGTTCCCGCACGCCCATCCAGCACTCCAAGTCGGTGGCGGTCGTGGGCGGCGGCAACGTGGCCATGGACGCCGCCCGCTGCGCCAAGCGCCTGGGCGCCGAGACCGTCTACATCGTCTACCGCCGCGGCATGGCCGAACTGCCTGCCCGTAAGGAGGAGGTGGAGCACGCCGAGGAGGAAGGCATCATCTTCAAGACGCTGACCAACCCCGTGGAAGTGCTGGGCGATGAGAACGGCTGGGTCAAGGGTATGACCTGCGTGGAAATGGAACTGGGCGAGCCCGATGAATCCGGCCGCCGCCGTCCCATCGTGAAGGAAGGCAGCGAGTTCACCCTGGATGTGGATACCATGATCATGGCCCTGGGCACCAGCCCCAACCCGCTGATCCGTTCCACCACCCCGGGTCTGGACGCCGACCGTCACGGCTGCCTGATCACAAACGGCCCCGACGGCCTGACCAGCCGTCCCTTCGTCTACGCGGGCGGCGACGCCGTTACCGGCGCGGCCACCGTCATTCTGGCCATGGGCGCCGGTAAGGAAGCCGCCGCCGCCATCGACCGGGCCATCAAAGAAAAATACGGCGAAGCCTGACCGGCTTTGCAGTTTTGCATCCCCCGCGCCTTCCGGCGCGGGGGATTTTGCGTATACAGGGGCCAAAATAACGAAAAAATAGTTATGTTGCAAAACTCCATGTACACGGTGTCAAAAGATCCGAACGGGCGTACTTTTATAAGAGCCGTGGCGCGGGAATATGAATAAAACGGGGGCGGGCGGCGCGCCGGGGGACGGGGCGGGCCGCCTATTTTTGCGCTTTCTTTTTGTGGAAACTGTCAAATCGACGCAGGAGCGCTTGATTTGAAAGGAGGCTTGTGCTATTATAGTCACGTAACTTTTTATATGTATCATTATACTTTCGGTGGACTGGGCGCATCCGGCCTTATCCAGGCAACGAGAATGGGAACCGATCAGCCGGCGGACTTTGCGGCCCGCATGGCAACAGAATATAAGTTTCGTTGCATAAAAATAACCGCGCCCTCTGCCAAGACCGCCTGCCGGGCGAAAGCCCGCTGCAGGCCCGTGCTCCTTTCAGGCTGCGCAGGCCGCCCCAACGGGTTGTCTGGGCTCATATACGTCAGAAGATCCAATGGTAAGGAGGAATTTACACCATGCGATTTTGGAAGAAACGACTCCAACGTGTGGCTGCGATGGTATGTTCTGTGGCGCTCGCCGCCAGCATGATGCCCACCGCCGCCTTTGCGACGGAGCCGGAACCCACCCCGACGCCGGAACCGACCCCGGTCGTCGAAACGGCCCCGACGCCGGAACCGAGCGAAAGCCCGGTAAGCACCGATGCGGCTGTGACCACGCCTGCGCCCGGCACGGGCACGGGCAGCACCTCTGCGCCCAGTGAGGAGCCCACCGTGACCCCGGACGATACCACTGCGCCCAGTGGGGAGACCACGGAGACCACGGACAGCACCACTGTGCCCGGTGAGGAAGGCACGGAGACTACGGACAGCACCACTGTGCCCAGTGAGGAACCCGTAGAAAGCCCGGAGCCTGTGCAGCAGCCGGAAAAAGTTCTGATGGCAAGTGCCCCGGCGCTGCAGGCGGATGAGAACGGCAAAACCATCGTTGAGGCTGTGGACGGCACTGCGGAAAACTTTTATGCTGACCCGGATAATATGGTTTGGCTGAGCGTCAGTGGTGGTACTAATATTAGCGACCGTCAGAATGTCACTTTTATCCTTAACGTTGATGGACAAAAGGAAACAGAGATTGAGGTGCGTGGTGTTAATAGAAGCCAGGCGCAACTGAGAATCAACGCCCCTCAATACGACATTTCTGCTGAGAAAGAGGGCAACAACGTACTTGTTGAGTGTACGTGGAACGATGCTGAAGATTGCTACAATATTAGTAACAATAGTTATACTGATACTACGGGTGACGCAGATGCTTACACGGTTGTAATCAATTTGACCACCCCCACCCTCAAGGACAACGACGCCATTCGCATTGAGAATGGAGGTACTTACTACGGTACATTCTTCTGGGCGAAAGGGACCGCCTCAAAAAGCGATTATAAACGTCCACTGGAAGTTTACGTCGACGATGAGTTGGTATATACGACAACTATCGAAACGCCTGAGTTGCTGACAGAAGGGTCGGCGAGTTTTTGGTTTGAAGCGAACCTGGCGCAATATACCAGTAACGTTACCGTGGAGCCCAGGAGTTTGGACACGGTTCTGAACAAAACGGTAAAAGTATACCTTACCACTAAATGCGCCTGCGGCCAACCCAACTGCCAGTGCCCCGGCGGGTGTGACTGTGAACTTGGATGCACCAAACCGGAATGTAACCCGGGTCAGGGCGAAAACGAAATCTCCACGCCTTATGGTACGATTAGTTATGATCCCGATGCCCTGGGCGCAGTTAAGCGGTCTTTGGAAGTAGAGATTTATGTAAATGGCCAAAAAGAATATGAAACTTCTGAGGCACTGACGGTTTCGGGTTCTGTCGTTGGTGGACTGTCTTTTGACACGAATGATACCAAAGGGTACTACTTCCATTCGCAGGCGGCTACCGTCAACAGTTATGATATTCTTGTGCGTGATAATGCGGACGATGAGTGGCAGTATGTTTCCCAAGTGGCCGATGGTTCTTCTTGGACGCCTGGAACTGGCAATATCACACTCGTGTATGACAAGGAATATAAACTCCGCATTTATCTGTACACGTTTGACCGTTATATGACCTTGGACGTGACGCGGGTCAATGGTACAGATGACTATGTCGAGGGTTATACGATTTCCTACATGGCGCGGGACCCCGAGACCGGCGAAGAAAAACTGTACACTTACCCGGCTACTTCGTTCGCTGCCGGTCAGCCCCAAATTATTCCCTATGGCCGCGAGGTGACAGTCACGGCGGATTGCGTACCGTATTATGAGGCAACTACCTGGCGCGCAGACCGTGATGGCACGGATTTGGAATTTATTGGTGAGCAGGGGAATAACGGGTCAAATGTTTCCCCTTTGCGTGCATATGGAAATACGGTCTGGTTCACTGAGTACGGAACTTCCGATGACCAGTTGCAGCTCTATATCGAAGGTGTGAAGGAAATTGTCCCTCCCAGCGATGATGAGATGCAAAATCTGCTGGGCGATGCGGCTGTGAAGGTAAGCTGCACTACTAAACCGGAGGAACATTTCGCTGAGCAGTACGCCCTTAAGAGCGATAGCTACGAAAAAGCCAGCCAGATGGGCGGCAATTCGGTGGACAACTACACCTACACCATCACGGTCAAGCCGGATGCCTACGTGGAGGACTACAAATCGAAATATTCAGACCACAGCGACGCTACTCCGGCTACACAAGAGATAGTGTTTGAGTATGTGGCGGGCAAATGGAAGGTACAGACTGAAACTCCCGTAACCTTCAGTGTCACCTGCGAAGATAGCAAAATCCCGGATGTGGATGTGGATGAATTGGGGGATGAGGTCGTTACCATCAAGTGCACCAACACGGCGACGAGTCACCCGGAAATGAAATCCGCGATCCTCGGTGATTTGATTACAGACTACAGTGTCGCCTATGGCGCAGACAGAAAGACGGCCACCATCACGATTAACAGTGCGGATAAGTATGTGGAAGCGTATAATACCGTACACGGCAAACCGCAGCATACTGCGAGCCAAATTTCTGACGATGAGATCAAAGTCTACTATGACGAGAACGCTAAACAATGGACGGTCGATACGGCTGACAGCACCGCAACAGTTGAAGTGACTTGCAAAGATACCGCAAATGAGTCTGTTGCTTTGGAGAAGACCATCCTGAGCGTCGAACGTGACGGCAAGGGAATCGTGTTCAACGATGGCGATATGCTCAAAGTCGGCGACGTGGTGACCTATCAGATCAAGGTTACCAACGATGGCGATACGAACCTGAGCAATGTGACTGTGACCGATACTTTCAACGGTGCAGGCGGTCTCTCCTTTGGTATTGTCGGTAACGGCAGTATCAAGATGAACGACAACGGCTTCACTTGGACGTCTGACGTAACGCTCGCTCCAGGGAAAAGCAATACGCTTACTTACACCTACACCGTAGTCGATGCGGATAAGGGGAACACCATTACCAACGCGGCAACTGTTAATGGTGATGGGGATGACCCGACCGACGAGGATGAGACCGAAACTGAGGTAGAAAACCCTGCGGTCGGCGTAGAGAAGAACCTTGTTCAGGTCAAGCGCGGGGAAGAAATCTTCCTTGCCGAAAAGGGAACGATCCCTGAAGAACTCGAAGTCGGCGATGAACTCACCTATGAGATCGAGGTCAAGAATATCGGCAATGTAAAGCTGAATGGTCTGACCCTTACCGATACCTTCAACGGCCACTTCGCGCCGAGCAAGGTGAAAGACAAAGTCGCCAACGTGGAGTTGACCAACGAATGGGAGAAGGACACGACCACAGGGCTGTGGACTCTTAAGATTGAGAACATTTCGCCTGATGTGGGAGAAATTGAAACCTACACCTACACCTACATCGTCAATCAGGCGGATGCGGGCAAGAACCTGACCAATACCGCAGCCGTGACCGGCGATGAACTCGACCCGGAGAATCCGCCGGAAGATAAGGACGAGCACGAAGTCACCAACGACGGCGACATCACCCTGCAGCCCGCCGACATCACCATCTACATGGGCGGTGAAGACGGTTACGCAGGGGCTGCAGGTGGCGATTCCAGTTCTCTGCCGGAACCCGGCTTCTACATCACGCTGCCTGCTGATGTAGAAAATGCGCTGAAGACGGAGCTGGGTTTGGAGGACGGCGCGGCAGCCGATTTGTCTAAAATCATCACGGGAGTTACGGCGACTACGGCGGATGGACAGACGCGCAGCTGGACCATGCAGATGTACGGCGATAGCGCCTCTACTGCCTGGATCAATAACCAGAAACACTTTGTCTACCGCATTGTTCCCGGCGAAAATCAGCCCGCAATCAGTGTGAACTTCACCAAAGAGGACGGCACCCTGGTTCAGGAAGACACCTTCACGCTGACCGACAGCCTGTCCGAAACCTACCTCATGAGCCTGAACACTGCCGGTGTTGATGTGGAGACCATTTCGCTGACCTTCAATATTAAGGGTGAGATTTTCCACTGCGGCTATGATGCGAAGAATAGCCAGAAAGGCACCCTGACTGTGCGCTACACCACGACGCCTGACGCGCCGACGACTCCGGCGGCCCAGTCGGATGCGGAACTGCAAGCCAAAATTGAAGCAAACCCTGATAGCTACTATGTGCAAGTTGCGGGCAGCAACCAGAAATTCTACATCAATGAGAAGAGTGCCAACGAAGATGGCGTCGATGTGACGGCTGAGGATGTTTCCCTCTTGGTGGACAGCCTTGTTGGCGGTGAGGACTACGCCTACACGAACGAACTGTATAGTAAGGCTGTTACGGCCGCAGGATTCAAAAGCAGTGGCGTATGGGGCCAGTACCTGGATCTGGTGGACGCTGAAAACGGCAATGCCTGGCTGACCCCGGAAGGCGAAGTCACGGTCTTCTGGCCGTACCCCGCAGGTGTCACTAAGGACACCGGAACGATTAAGCTCTACCACTTCGAAGGTCTGGACCGTGACATGGCGACCGGCGATGTGATGGCTGAAATCAACAATACGGATGCTGATGAGGTGCCAATCACCAGACTGGATGATGGCTTCACCTTCACGACCTCCAGCTTCTCGCCCTTCGTGCTGGTGCAGGATACCACCCAGCCTTCCGGCGGGGAGGATAAGCCCTCCGGCGGCGACGACGGCAACAACGATAACAACAACAATAACACCAACACCAACAATCAGACCACGACGGTGAACGTCGCCAACCAGGCGGCCGCCCCGGCGGCTGCGCCCGCGGCGGTGTCCGTGCCCCAGACCAGCGACGATATGCCCATCGGCGCGCTGACCGCTGCTGCGGTGGCGGCTGCTGCGGCTCTGGTTGGCCTGCTGGTGGTGCGCAAGCGCCGTCAGAAGTAAGCTGACACGGCACAAAACCAAAATCCCATGGCAGAAGGGCCGTCCCCGTGCGGGGGCGGCCCTTTTTGCGTACCCCGCCGCGCGGAAATTTTGCCGCGGCGCTGGCATTTTGCGCCGGGATGCGGTACAATGCAGGTAGCCGATAGAAAGGAAGTGTCGCATTTGAAACGTATCGTTACCGACAAGGCCCCCGCCGCGCTGGGGCCCTATGTGCAGGCCGTGGATACCGGCAGCGCCGTGTATTGCAGCGGCCAGCTGGGCATGGACCCCGTCACCAACACGCTGCCGGAGGGCGTGGCCGCCCAGACCCGGCAGTCGCTGGCCAACCTGAGCGCCGTGCTGGCCGAGGCAGGGCTGACCCTGGCCGATGTGGTCAAAACCACGGTCTTTGTGCAGGATCTGGCCGATTTCGGCACCGTCAACCAGGTCTACGCCGAGGCGTTCGGCGGCACGGTCCCCGCCCGCAGCTGCGTGCAGGCCGCCGCGCTGCCCAAGGGCGCGCTGGTGGAGATCGAGTGCATCGCCGTGCGGTGAGGCTTCAACAGGCAGGTTCGGACGCGGCGCCCGCGCCCGACGGCTTTGTGATCCCCCTGCTTCACAAAACATCAAAAAAGGCTATGGGGCTGCGGCCCCATAGCCTTTTTTGGCCGAAAGTCCTTTTGCTTCTTTTCAAGCAAAGAACAGGCCCCGCAAATGTAAAATTTCACCCCCGGCGCGCAGGGGATTTTTCAACCCTTGCAAAATGTGCTATAATGGGAACCGTACACTGGGGTATTGTTGGGAAAGGGGGCGCGCCATGCTGACCGTCACACTGCCGGGGACCGGCGGCACCCAGCCGCTGCCCGGCCGCGCGCTGGCCGTTATGACGGTGTTCGCCGCCGGACGCGGCGTGCTGCTGGACTGCGGCGAGGGCACCCAGACCGCCCTGCGCCGCTGGGGCGTCAGCGCTTACCGGCTGGACGCCGTGCTGCTGACCCATTACCACGGGGACCATATCCTGGGCCTGCCGGGGCTGCTGCAAACGCTGGCCAGCCTGGGCCGCACCGCGCCCCTGACCGTCGCCGGGCCCGCGCCGGGGCAGGCGCAGACCGCCGCCGCCGTCATGGCGCTGGCCGGGGGCCTGCCCTTCCCGGTGCAGTGGCGGCCCGCCGCGCCCTTCACGGCGGGGGTGCTGCGCGTGGAGCCCTTCCCGCTGGAACACCGGGTGCCCTGCTGCGGCTATGCGCTGGCCCTGCCCCGGGCAGGGCGCTTCGACCCGCAGCGCGCGCGGGCGGCGGGGGTGCCGCTGGCCCTCTGGAACCGCCTGCAGAAAGGCGAGGCGGTGGACGGCTTTACGCCGGACCAGGTGCTGGGGCCGCCCCGGCGGGGGCTGCGGGTGGTCTATGCCACCGATACCCGCCCCTGCCCGGCGCTGGAGGCCGCCGCCCGGGACGCCGACCTGCTGTGTATGGACGCAACGTACGCCGACGACGCCGACGCCCCCAAGGCGCGGCTCTACGGCCATTCGACCTGCCGGGAAGCGGGGGCGCTGGCCGCCGCCGCCCGCGCGCGCCGTCTGTGGCTGACCCATTACAGCGCCGCCGTGACCGACCCGGCCCCCGGCCTGACCGCCGCCCGGGCGGCGTACCCCGCCGCCGTGGCGGGCGCCGACGGCCTGCGGCTGGAACTGGATTTTGACCAAGAGGACTGACCCGTGACATTTTTGCAAAAGCACCGCCGCGACCTGCTGTTCACCGCCGCGCTGCTGGCGCTGGCGGCGGCGCTGTTCGCGCTGACCCGCGGCGGCCCCGGCACGGTGGCCGTGCTGCGTTACGGCGACCCCCAGACCGAGCGGGTCATCCCGCTGGACCGGGACGCGCGCTATGACGTCGATACCGGGGAGTATACCATCCACCTGCAGGTGGCGGACGGGGGCGTCGCCTTTGTGGAAAGCCCCTGCCCCGACCACACCTGCGAGGGCTTCGGCACGCTGCGGCAGGCGGGGGACTGGGCCGCATGCCTGCCTGCGAAGGCTACCCTGACAATAGAAACCACCCCTTAGGAGCGAATCTATGAAACCCACCTTCAAGCAAGTCACCAAGACCCGCTATGTGCAGCTCGTCAGCGAACTGGCGCAGCAGATCTTCGTGCAGCATTACACCAAACTGACGCCCAAGGTGGCCGCCGCCCTGGCGGAGCGCTACCAGAGCGATCTCGTCACCGACGAGGAGATCCACAGCGGCGTCATCAACTACTTCCTCGTCTACCTGGGCAGCGAACCCGTGGGCTATTTCGCCCTCGACCTGGGGCCGGCGGGGGCGCTGTGCCTGCGGCGGCTCTTCCTGCTGGAAAAGGCCCGCGGGCAGGGCATCGGCCGCAGCGTGGCGGCCTACGCCCAGAAACTGGCCGAGGGCGACGGCCGCAGCCGCCTGTACCTGAAAGTCTGGGCCAAGGACCTGAAAGCCGAAGCCTTCTGCAAAAAATGCCGGTTCCGCAAGGCGGAGACCGTCCCCACCGAGGTTTTGCCCGGCGTCATGCTGGACCTGACCACCTGGGAAAAACTCTGGAGATGACCCCATGAAATTCTTGCATCTGGCGGACCTGCACCTGGGCAAACGGGTCAACGGGTTCGACTTGCTGGAGGACCAGCGCTATATCCTGGAAGAGATCCTGGCCCTCTGCGACCGGCACGGCGTGGAGGCGGTGGTGCTGGCCGGCGATATCTACGACGCCGCCGTGCCCCCCGCCGCGGCCTGCACGCTGCTGGACTGGTTCCTGACCCGGCTGGCCGCCCGCAAGATCCCGGTGCTGGCGGTCTCCGGCAACCACGACAGCGCCGAACGGCTGGACTTTGCCTCCGGCCTGCTGGCGGAGCAGGGGGTGCACCTGGCCGGACGTTTCAACGGCGCGCCGCGGCAGGTGGTCCTCAACGACCGTTTCGGCCCCGTGGAATTCACGCTGCTGCCCTTTGTGCGGGCGGCCACCGTGCGCCACTACATGCCCGAGGCCGACCTGCCCGATTACGACAGCGCCGTGGCCGCGGCCCTGGCGGCCTGCCAGCCCGCCGCGCCCCGGCGGGTGCTGGTGGCCCACCAGATGGTGGTGGCCGGTATCTGCCCGCCCCAGCTGGCGGGCAGCGAGACCGCGCCCCTGACCGTGGGCACGGTGGATTCGGTGGACGCTTCCCGCTTCCTGGGCTTTGCCTACACGGCGCTGGGGCATATCCACCGCGCCCAGCGCGTGGGGCTGGAGACCGTGCGCTACGCGGGCGCGCCGCTGTGCTACCACCTGGACGAATGCGGGGCTGAAAAATCCGCCACGCTGGTCAAACTGGGCCGCCGGGGGGTGGAGCATATCGACGCGCTGCCCCTGACCCCGCGCCGCGCCATGCGCCACCTGACCGGGCCGCTGGCCAAGCTGGTGGAACACCCTACCGACACGGGGGACTATATCTGGGCCACCCTCACCGACCCCACGCCGCTGCCCGACGCCATGGCCGCCCTGCGGGCCGCCTACCCCAACGCCATGCGGCTGGACTACCAGCCCCGCGGCGTGCAGGAGGCCGCCGGGGGCGCCGCCCGGGCCGTGCGCGGCAAGCCCTTTGCCGAACTGTTCCAGGACTTTTTCACCCAGATGAACGGCCGCCCGCTGACCGTGGAGGAAGCCCGGGCCGTCAAAGCACTGCGGGAGGAGGCCGCCAAAGGATGAAACCGCTCTATCTGACCCTGTCGGCCTTCGGCCCCTATGCGGGGCGCACCGAACTGGACTTTTCCCGCTTCGGCGGCAGCGGGCTGTTTTTGATCGGCGGCGATACCGGCGCGGGCAAGACCGCGCTGTTCGACGCGATCACCTTCGCCCTGTACGGCGAGACCACCGGCGAAAACCGCAAGACCACCATGCTGCGCAGCGACTTTGCCGCGCCCGAGGCCGAGACGTTTGTGGAACTGACTTTCAGCCACCGGGGCCGCACCTATGTGGCGCGCCGCTGGCCCGAACAGCAGCGCGCCGCCAAGCGGGGCAGCGGCATCGTCAAAAGCCCGCCCCGGGCCGAACTGGTGCGAGAACCCGAGGAACCCGTCAGCGGCGCCCACGCCGTCACCCAGGCGGTCACGGCGCTGCTGGGCATCGACGCCAAACAGTTCGCCCAGGTGTCCATGCTGGCCCAGAACGACTTCACCCGGCTGCTCAACGCGCCCTCCGCCGACCGGGCGGCCATCCTGCGCCAGATCTTTGACACCGCCGACCACCAGCGGCTGGGTCAGGCCGCCGTGCAGCACGCCCGGGAAGCGGGCGAGACCTGCCGCCGTCTGGAGGAAACGCTGCTGCTCTACCTGGGCAGCCTGCTGGGCCCCGGCGACGGCGGCGAACTGGACGCGCAGCTGCAGGCGCTGCAGGAGGCCCGGGACCCCTTTGCAGGGGCGGCTGCCGCCGAACTGGCCCGCAGGCTGCTGGAAGGGGACGAGGCCACCGAGGCCGCCCAGACCGCCGCCCTGGCCGCCCTGGACGAAAAGATCGCGCGGGGGGACGCCGCCGCCAGGCTGGCGGAAGAGACGGCGGGCCGCCGCCGCCAGCTCGCCGGGCTGGCGGCCGAGGAGGCCCGCACCGCCGAAGTACAGCGCCAGGCAGAGGCCCAGCAGGCCGAACTGCAGGCCCGCAGCGAGGCGCTGGTCAAGACCATCGCCGATACCACCGCCGCGCGGGACGCCCTGGGCCAGACCGGCGCCGAGCAGGTGCGGCTGGAACACCAGATCGAACTGGCGGAGGAACTGGCCGCCACCTGCAAAGCCCTGCTGGCCCAGAGCGACGCCGCCGGGGAAGCCGGACGCGCCGCCGAAGCCCGCCAGAAGGAATACGCCGCGGCGCAGGCCGCCCTGGACGAAGCCGAGAGCCGGTACGCGGCCCTGCAGCGTCAGCTCAACGCCAACCGCGCCGGACTGCTGGCCCGGGACCTGCAGGACGGGCAGCCCTGCCCGGTGTGCGGCGCATTGGAACATCCCCATCCGGCCAGCCTGCCGGAAAACCATGTGACCGAGCAGGAACTGGAGGAACGCGAACAGGCGCTGACGGTCCGGCGGCGGGACACCGCCGCCAGCAGCCGCACCGCGGGGGACGCCGTGGTGCATGCCCGGGAACTGCGCGCCGCGCTGGTGCGGGACGCAGGCAAGTTCTTTGCCCGCCGCGGCGGGCGCTACACGGGCGCCCCGGCGGAGGAACTGGACCCCGCCGCCCTGCGCGCGGCCCTGGAAGAGCAGCAGGCGAGCCTGACCGACGGTCTGGCCGGCCTGCGCGAACAGTACGCCGCCTTCCGGCGGCAGAGCGAGCAGGTGCGCGCGCTGGGCACCCGCATCGACAACCTGAACGAGCAGAAAGCCGCGCTGGAAAAACAGTCCTTTGCCGCCGCCCGCAAGGCGGCCAACGCCAAGGCGGGGCACGCCGCGGCCGCCGCCCGGCTGCAGCAGATGCGGCAGAGCCTGCCCGAAGAGCGGGACGACGGCGTGCTGGAAAAACTCCGGCAGGCCCTGCAGAAGCTGCGCGCCGACCGCGCTGCCGCCACCGCCGCCCGGGACGCCGCCGTACACCGGCTGCACACCAACCGCGCCGCGCTGGACGGCCTGCAGAAGACCATGCGCCAGCTGGCCGCCGCGCGGGAGAAAAACGCCATGTGGGACAACCTCTCCAAGACCATCAACGGCAACCTGGCGGGCAAGGTCAAGCTGCCGTTCGAGCAGTACGTGCAGGCGTTCTACTTCGACGGCGTGGTGGAGGCCGCCAACCTGCGCTTCAGCCGCATGACCGACGGCCAGTACCGGCTGCTGCGCCGCAAAAGCGAGGCCCTGGCGGGCAAGACCGCGCTGGACCTGGACGTGTTCGACGCCTACACCGGCAAGACCCGCCCGGTGGGCAGCCTTTCGGGCGGCGAGAGCTTCATGGCGGCCCTCTGCCTGGCGCTGGGCATCAGCGATACGATCCAGCAGAACGCCGGGGGCGTCGCCATCGAGACGCTGTTCATCGACGAGGGGTTCGGCTCGCTGGACGCCGACAGCCTGGAAAAAGCCGTGGATACCCTGGCCGGCCTTGCCGGGGCCGACAAGCTGATCGGCGTGATCTCCCACGTGGAGGCGCTGCAGGCCCGCCTGACCCGCCAGGTGCGGGTGACCAAGACCCGCGCGGGCAGCAAGGCCGAGATCCTGCTGGAATAACGGAAATTTTCCGGCCCCTTTTTTGCAAACAAGGAACAAAAAGCCTATGTCCTCACTGCTGCAAAACCAATGCGAACGGCTGGCCGGGGCGCGGTACCCGCTGCACATGCCGGGGCACAAACGCCGGGTGCCGCCTGCGCCCGGTCTTTCCTGCTATGCCTTCGACCTGACCGAGATCGACGGCGCCGACGACCTGCACGACGCCCGCGGCATCCTGGCCGCAGCGATGGCGCGCACGGCGGCCCTCTACGGCTCGGCCCGCTGCCGGTACCTCGTGGGCGGCAGTACCGTGGGGCTGCTGGCGGGCATCCGGGCGCTGGCCCCTTTCGGCAGCGAGGTGCTTGTGGCCCGCAACTGCCATAAAGCCGTCTACCATGCGCTGGAACTGGGCCACCTTACGGCCCGCTACCTGATCCCGCCGGTGCTGCCGGGGTTCGGGGTCTACGGCAGCGTCGCCCCCGCCGCCGTGGCCGCCGCGCTGGACGCGCACCCGGCGGTGCGCTGCGTCATCCTTACCAGCCCGACCTACGAGGGCGTACAGAGCGACCTGCGCTCCATCGCCCGCATCTGCCACGCCCGCGGCGTGCCGCTGCTGGTGGACGAGGCCCACGGCGCGCACTACCTGCCGCTGGCCGAAGCCTGCGGCTGGCAGGGGGGCGCGGTGGCGGCCGGGGCGGACCTGGTGGTGCAGAGCGCCCACAAAACGCTGCCCAGCCTGACCCAGACCGCCTGGATGCACCTCAACGGCCCCCTGGCGGACCCCGCCGCCGTGGAGCGGGAACTGGACGTGTTCGAGACCAGCTCCCCCAGCTACCCGCTGCTGGCCAGCCTCGACGGCTGCACGGCGTGGCTGGCGGAACGCGGCCCCGCCGCCTTCGCGGCCTGGCGGGCGCGCCTGGACCGCTTTTATGCCGCGGCCCGCGGCTGGCGGAACATCCCGCTGCTGGGGGTCAGCCCCGACCGGGCCGCCTGCTTCGGGTACGACGACGGCAAACTGCTTCTGCGCATCGGTCCGGCGGGGGCGGCCGCCCTGCGCGCCGCAGGCTTTGAGCCGGAGATGGTCTGCGGCCCCAACGTGCTGGCCATGACCAGCCCCTGCGATGCGGAACGCGCGCTGGACCGTCTGGCAGGCGCCCTCGCCGCCTGGGACGCCGCCGCGCCCTGTCTGCCTGCCGCCGCGGCTATCCTGCCGCCGCCCGGTCCGCTGGAACTGCCCATCGGTCCGGCGCTGCTGCGCCCCCGGCAGATCGTGCCGCTGGCGCAGGCTGTGGGCCGCACCGCCGCCGAATACGTCTGGGCCTACCCGCCCGGGGTGCCGCTGCTGGCCCCCGGGGAGCAGGTGACCCCGGCCTTTGCGGAGGCCGCCGCCAACCTGCAGGCTATGGGCACGGCGCTGCGCCACAGCGCCGGGGGCGGCGCGGGCGCGCTGGCCGTGCTGGCATAGCGGCCGCCCGCTTTCGACGGGGAACGGTTGCACAAGCCGTCCAAAAATGCTACAATGGACTCGTATACCCCTTACAAAAATTCGGAGGACCACTCCCATGGATTGGATCGATAAACTCGAACGCCGCTGGGGCCGCTACGGCATCCCCAACCTTGTCAACGCCCTGATGATCGGCCAGCTGGCGGTAGGGCTGTTCATCCTCATCGTGGACTGGCGCGTCAGCCTGTACCTGGGCCTTACCCGGTACGAGGTGCTTCACGGCCAGATCTGGCGGCTCGTCACCTTCCTGTTCCAGCCCATCTGGCTGGGCGGTTTCCTGGGCATTCTCAATCTGGTGTTCTATTTCTGGATCGGCAACGCCCTCACCCGCGTCTGGGGCGACTTCCGCATGACCCTTTTCCTGGCCCTTGGCATGCTGGGGGCCTGGGTCAGCTGCTTCCTCACCGGCGGGGCCACGGCCAGCGCCATCTTCCTCAGCATGCTGTTCGCCTACACCTGGCTGTGGCCCGACCAGGGCGTGCTGCTGTTCGGCATCATCCCCTTCAAGATGAAGTACCTGGGCTGGTTCGAGCTGGCTGTCTGGGCATGGAATTTCATCACGGCCAGCAATATGACCCGCCTGAGCATGATCCTGGGTCTGGCGGGCTTCCTGGCCTTCTTCGGGCGGGAAGTCTTTGACTGGTGCAGGGACACCGTGACGGGCTACAAGCGCCGCCGCGACTGGGAAAACCGCAACCGCCGCTGAACCATCAAAAGGGGCAACAGTCGCCTACGGCAATTGCCTAAGGCTCCTGTTTCCCCTCTTTGGAATCCCCTTCGACAAAATTTAGCCCAAAATCGCGCACTCGGCCCGCAGGGCCTCGCACACAATTTTGGACTAAATTTCCCTGGCGGTGTCTCCATCGTCGGCACATGTCCGCCGATGGAGACGGTTTTAATTCCGCCCCTATACTATATGGTCTGTAATTTTGCAGTATCAAAGGAGGAATTCTCTATGAAACTGATCACTGCCATCGTCAATAAAGAAGATTCCCGCGTCGTATGCAACGAACTGGTGAAAAACAAGTTCTACGTCACCCGGCTGGCCACCACCGGCGGCTTCCTGATGGCGGGCAACATGACGCTGCTCATCTGCACCGAGGACGAGCGGGTGGATGCATGCATCGGCATCATCTCCCAGTTCTGCAAGCAGCGCACCGAGATCGTGCCCGGCACCGCCACCCTGGGCTTCGGGTTCGAGAGCGCCATGCCCATGGAAGTCACCGTGGGCGGCGCCACCGTCATGGTCACCAACGTGGAGCGCTTTGAAAAGCTGTGATGCTGGACCGTCTGGCCGGGAATGAGGCCCTCAAAGCCGAACTGGGCGCCGCGCTGCGCACCGGCCGGCTGCCGCATGCGGTGCTGCTGGTCGGGGAACCCGGCTGCGGCGCGGGCTTTGCGGCCCGCTGTCTGGCGGCGGACTACCTCTATCCCCAGGGCGGCCCCCATGCCGAGGCCGTCCTCCAGGGGGAGGACACCGAGTGCCTGACCCTGCGGGGGGAAGGCGCTTCCGGCCAGATCCCTGTCAAGCGGGTGCGCGAAATGCGGGAGGCCATCCAGCATTCCGCCCTCTCCACCGACGCGGCGGGCCGGGTGCTTTTCATCTACGGCGCGCAGGACCTCAACGGTTCTTCCGCCAACGCCATGCTCAAGATCATTGAGGAACCGCCCGCAGGCGTGCTCTTCCTGCTCACGGCCTCCAGCGCCGCCGGCGTGCTGCCCACCATCCGCAGCCGCTGCGCGGCCTATACCGTGGCGCCGGTGCCCGCCGCCGCGTGTACCGCCCTGCTGCGCAGCCGCGGCCTGCCCGAAGCCCAGGCCGCCGAACTGGCCTTCCTCTATGCGGGGCATATCGGCAACGCGCTGCGGGCCTTCACGGACGCCGCCGCCCGCAGCGCGCTGGCCCAGGCCAGGACCCTCTGCGGCTATGCCGCGCAGAACGATACCTACCGCGCCCTGGCCCTGCTGACCAAATACGAGCGGGACCGGGAAGGCATGCTGGCGCTGCTGTGGCAGCTGGACCAGGTGTGCAGCGCGGTGCTGCGCCGCCCGGACTACGGCGCGCGCGCCTGCGGCGGCCTGACGCCGGACCGCGCGGCCGTCATCCTGCGCGCCGGGGCCGAGTGCCGCCGCACCCTGGCCGCCAACGGCAACCTGCGCCTGGCCGCCGCCATCCTGGCTGCGCGCATCGCGTAGGCTCCGCTTCCAAAAGGGCAAGACGCGTCCTGCCGCGCACGCCCCCTGCAATGATCCCCGGCTGCCGGAACGCGCCTGCCGCCGGGGACGGTTTAAAAAAGGATACGCAACCATGAAAGTCATTTCTGTCAAATTCAAGGAAAACGGCCGGGCTTATTACTTCGACCCCGGCACGCTGGAGATCCGCGCCGGCGATTTCGTCGTCGTCACCACGGCCCGCGGTACCGAGTGCGGCGAAGTCGTGCGCGGCCCGCATGAAGTGCCCGGTTACAAGCGGGAGATCAAGCCCGTGCTCCGCATGGCCGACGCCGTGGATGTGCGCCGCATGCGCCAGAACCGCGCCGACGTGCAGCAGGCGTTCGAGGTCTGCGAACAGCGCATCGAGGCCCACGGCCTGAAAATGAAGCTGGTGGACGCTGAATATACCCTTGACCGCAACAAGCTGGTGTTCTATTTCACCGCCGACAACCGGGTGGATTTCCGCGAACTGGTCAAGGACCTGGCCGCCCAGTTCCATACCCGCATCGAACTGCGCCAGATCGGCGTGCGGGACGAGAGCAAGATGCTCGGCGGCCTGGGCCTGTGCGGGCAGCCCTTCTGCTGCAGCCGCTTCCTCAAGAACTTCCAGCCGGTGTCCATCAAGATGGCCAAGGAACAGGGCCTTTCCCTGAACCCCGCCAAGATCAGCGGCGCCTGCGGCCGCCTGATGTGCTGCCTGGCCTACGAACAGAAAAGCTATGAGTACCTCAACTCCATCACCCCCACCCCGGGCAGCGTCGTGCATACCCCCGACGGCGAGGGCACCGTGGTGGAGGTCAACGTGGTGGCCGGCACGCTCAAAGTCCGCTCCCATGTGGAGAGCCTGGCCCCCCGCGTCTACAAGCGTGAGGAATGTGTGTATCTGCGGGGCGGAAAGCGCGTGCCCAAAACCCCCGATCCGGCGGACCAATAACGAAAGAAACGGTGGTTAGTTGCGGCTTACATGGCGAAAAACGCAAGATATGGCACTTGCGCAATTTTGTGCGATGTGTTACACTAAAGATAACGCAGTAGGCAGAGCAAACCCGCTGTGCGACCTTACCGGGAGGCAGCCGTGCAGGGCCGGTAGGGAAGAACATTCAGCACGGAGATAAGGAGTTTCACGATGGCTCATACCGTTACCAGCGAGTGCGTTGCTTGCGGTGCATGTGTTGACACCTGCCCCGTCGGCGCGATCAGCATGGAGGATAAGGCTGTGGTCGACGCCTCTTCCTGCGTCGATTGCGGCGCCTGCGAGGGCGTTTGCCCCACCGGCGCGATCCAGGCTGAATAAGCAATTATTTGCCACTCTGCGCGGCCTGCAACGGCCGCGCTTTTTTATGCTTTGGGAGGGATTCATTCTATGGAAAAACAACGCCTGATCCTGGTGCTGGACGCGCAGGGCGGCGGCATGGGGGCCCAGCTGGTCCGCATGCTGGCGCCGCAGCTCCCGGCGGACTGCGAACTGCTGGCCGTGGGCACCAACGTGCTGGCCACCAACGCCATGATCAAGGCCGGGGCGTCCCGGGGCGCCACGGGGGAGAACGCCGTCGTCTACAACGCCGAGCGCGCCGACCTCATCCTGGGGCCCATCGGCGTCATTCTGGCCAACGGCATTCTGGGCGAGGTTTCGCCCCGCATGGCCTGCGCGGTGTCGGGGGCTGCCGGGCAGAAGATCCTGATCCCTTCCTCCCACTGCAGCGTGCAGGTGGCCGGCACCCAGGACTGCCGCATGGAGGAATACCTGCAAAGCGCCGTTGCCCTCGCCCTGCGGGCGCTGGAAGCGTGAGCGCGGCGGTATTTCCCGGGGCGGAAGCCGTGCTGGCGGTGGCCCGCCGCCTGGCCGGGGGCGCGGCCCCCGCGCTGCTGGCCATCGACGGGCGCTGCGGCAGCGGAAAATCCACGCTGGCAGCCTGGCTGGCGGAGCAGCTGCCCTGCAACCTGGTGCACATGGATGATTTTTATCTCCCCATGGACCGGCGCCGCCCCGACTGGGCCGAACATCCCGGCGCGAATATGGACTTTGCCCGCCTGTGCGCCCAGGTGCTGGCCCCGCTGCTGGCCGGGCAGGAGGCCGCATACCGGGCCTATGCCTGCCGCCGGGGCGAACTGCTGCCCGCCGTGGCGCTGCCGCCCCGGCCGCTGACCATCGTGGAGGGCAGCTACGCCCTGCACCCGGCGCTGGATGTGCCGTATGCCTGCCGGGTGTTCCTGACCTGCGCGCCGGCCTGCCAGCGCGCGCGGCTGCAAAAGCGGGAAGGCGGCCGCTACCCGGCTTTTGTGCAGCGCTGGATCCCGCTGGAGGAAGGCTACCTGGCCGCGGAACACCCCGAACGGGGCTGCGATATTGTGCTGGACACCACCGGCGCAGCGGTGGTATAATACTTACTAGTTCCTTTGAAGAAAGCCAGGAAGGCGGAATGGCAGCCCAGAAGGGCTGCGCCGGAACACTTTTGGATAAGGAGAGATCGTTGGAATGAATACTCGTGAAAAGACCCGCAAACTTGTGCTGTCGGCGCTGTTTCTGGCGCTTTGCCTGGTGCTGCCGCTGGTGACCGGCGGCATCCCCACCATCGGCAATATGCTGCTGCCCATGCACATCCCCGTGCTGCTCTGCGGCCTGATCTGCGGCTGGCCCTGCGGGCTGGTCGTGGGTTTCGTGGCCCCGCTGCTGCGCTCGCTGCTGTTCGGTATGCCCCCCATGTACCCCATAGCCCTCGCCATGGCCTTTGAACTGGCGGCCTATGGTTTCATCATCGGCCTGCTGTACGCCCGGGCGCCCCGCAGGAACGTCGCGGTCCTCTATGGCTGCCTGCTCGCCGCCATGGTCGGCGGCCGCCTGGTCTGGGGCGTGGCCGAGGTCGTGCTGCTGGGTATGGGCGGCAATGCCTTCACCTTCCAGGCGTTTTTGTCGGGCGCGCTGCTCACCGCCGTGCCGGGCATCCTCCTGCAGCTGGTGCTGATCCCCGTCGTCATGGTGGCGCTGGACCGCACCGGGGTGCTGAAATTCCGGCAGGCCCACACCTGAGAAACACCCCATCAATTTCCACAATTGGCCGCGCAGAAGCGCGGCGCTTTTTGTTGTTGCCGCGCTTGTCAGTCTTTGCGCGGATGTGCTATACTGAAGAAAAGGAATGCTTGGAAAGGAGCGCGCGCCGCATGGGTCTGATCGCCGCCATTCAGAACAAAACCGAACAAGCCCGGGCCAAGGAGCGCATCCGCCCGCTGCTGGAAAGCCGTATGATGCGCGACATCCTGCTGGAGATCGGCCAGCGCGGCACCGAAAAGCTGGACCCCCAGAGCGTGCCCCTGGCCCAGCGCCCCCGCGCGGCCAAGCTGGCCGCCGAGTGCGGCACTGCGGGCCTGCACCAGAGCGTGATCCGCGAGGTGGTGCTGGACGAGGAAGGCATTACCCTTTGTGCGGGCAATGACGAAGTGGTATTCCGCTACGCCGACTATAACTATGAGAACATCGAGGACACCGACTGCCTGCCCGCCGTGGCCCAGTACCTGGTGCAGCGGCTGCGGGGGTATTACAACATCAGCCGCACGTTTTACACGGTGCCCCGCCACGGCGGCCGCAGCGTGACCGAAAAGACCCGCCAGGTGTTCATCCGCCGCCACCACGAGGACACCCCCTTCGACCCCACGCCCACCCGCAAGCAGCGCCTGTTCTGAGCGCGGGCCCGATCCCCGCCGCGCGTCTTTGCATTGACAGCGCGCGCCGGTTTTGCTATAATAAAGTGCACGCCGCAAGCACAGGCGGCGCATGGTATGCAATAGGGAGCATTGCTCAAGAGGTCGAAGAGGTCGCACTCGCAAGGGCGTGACCCACTGGCCGGTTCGTCCGCCGCGAATGGCGTGACGGCGGGATTTTCCCGGGGTATGGTTTCCGGTTGTATCCGCTTATCTTGCATCGAAATTTTGCATTTTTCCGAAAGGTTTGCAAGGCGGTGCTGGACAATTCAATAGGGAGATGTACTCAAGAGGTCGTAAGAGGGAGCACTCGAAAGTTTGCAGCCCGTTGGCCGATTCGTCCGCCGCGAATGGCGTGACGGCGGGATTTTCCCGGGGTATGCATCCGGTTATTATCCGCTTATCTTGCATCGAAATCTTGCATTTTTCCGAAAGGTTTGCAAGGCGGTGCTGGAAAAACTTAATATGGAGATGTACTCAAGAGGTCGTAAGAGGGAGCACTCGAAATGCTTTAGGTCTCGAGAGAGGCGCGTGGGTTCGACTCCCACCATCTCCGCCAAATCCCTCAGGAATCTTCCTGAGGGTATTTTTGTATTTTCACGGCAAGAACCCCTTGCCGTTTGGGAGGAAGCGCTATGCCGACATTTACCATCGTGGGCGGGGTCAACGGGGCAGGCAAGAGCAGCCTGTCCGGTGTTCTGAAGGATTGTTTGGACGACTTGGGCGTTATCGTGGACCCCGACAGACTGACCGCCCAGCACGGCGGCGATGAGTATGCCGGGGGCCAGGCTGCCGTTGCCAAACTGCAGGACTGCCTGGCCCAGGGCATTGACTTCACCGAGGAAAGCACCCTTTCGGGCAGCTTCTCCCGCAAAATGGCCCGCGCGGCCCGGGACAAGGGCTACACCGTGCGGCTGTACTATGTGGGCCTGGATACTGCCGAGGAATCGGTCCGGCGAATCGCCAACCGGGTTGCCCGCGGCGGCCACGACATCCCGACCCAGGACGTGGAGCGCCGGTTTGCCCGGCGTTTCCGGGACCTGGGCAAGCTGCTGCCGCTGTGCAACGAAGCAACCTTCTATGACAACGACAATGGCTTCCGGGTGGTGGCTTTCTATCGCAACGGGGAACTGCTGCCCGCCACCGATACGCCGCCTGTCTGGCTCACCGACCTGCGTCGGGAGCTCGCGCTCTGAACCAGTGTAGGATTACCACCGGTTTTCCGGCAGTTCTTCCGGCAGTGGCAATGCCTGCTCCATCGTGGCGGCACTCAGCTGCTTGGACTGGGAATCCAGGTGGGCGTAGATGTTGGCTGTGGTGGAAATGTCGCTGTGGCCCAGCCATTCCTGGATCTGCTTCATGGGTACGCCCTGCTTCAGCAGCAGGCTGGCGCAGGAGTGCCCTTACGGTATAATTACGACAAACCGGAAAAGCCCCGTAGGATCAAGGGTTTTGAGGTTTTCAGTCTGATTTTTTCATCCTTTTCCAAACCGAAAAATCATACTGAAATAAGTCGAATTGCAGG
>DXBF01000020.1 GCA_019116705.1 Candidatus Gemmiger avistercoris | reverse complement strand
TTTGCGTGTATGCCCGTCCAGCACATATTGAACAACCGCTAATTTGAATTCCTCACCGAACAATTCTTTCCCCATAGATTTCTGCACCCCTTTCGTTGACTCTCTCGTTCAACTTTTGGGGTGCAGTTCAGTATGCGCCGTTTATCTTGACCGTTGACTGGCTCGGCTGGCATTGCTATTGTCTTTTCTAACCTTTGCAAATTTTTTTGCATATTTCATTATGTGCTAACTTTCCTTCTGGGAAGAAAGAGACCATAGGATAACAATGGCACATTCCTTTCCCAACATTCAATGTATAATTGACATTATTCTCTTTACATGCCTTTATAAAATTTTCAGCGCACGCATATAAGATTTCATCACTTCCATACCAAAAATGAATATCTGGTAAGCCTTTGAAATCTCCAAGTGTGCCAGATAGCATATAGTCGGGAACATCTTCTCCATGTTGCATAATCGTTCGTACATTCTCCATAAATACAATATCTACCATAATGTCTTTTGAGTTTAATTCTTTCATTTTTTTGAGTTGTGCTTCGCTATCGGGACAACATCCTGGTGAACAAGCTATAATTCTATGCGGCATAGGCAACGGGTGTTCTAAGGTGTTGTTATATAGACAGATACCAATAGCTAAAGCTGCGCCAGAAGAAAATCCGAGTAATGTAATATTATCTGCACCGTAAACTTCAATCATTTTTCGATAAGTATCAAATACCATTTTATAGGTTTCCGAGATGCTGTTCTGAGTACAAAGTGGATAGTACGGAAACCATATATCCATTTTACAATCTGCACCATATTGTCCAGCACAACTTACATCGCCTTCATCTGGGCCAATAATCATTCCACCTCCAAACAAAAATAAAATTGCTTTTTTTGACCTTTTCTGTTCTTTTTGGATAGATAAACAATGATATTTCCCTTCCATTATAGGAATGTCACCATAAATATATTTGTGATTTTTCGGGATTTTGAAATGGCGGTTTTTATTGAAATGTTCTGCTTTTTCAATAAGTTTATCAACTGGTAACTGGAAAATTTTTTTGAAGCCCAACATCCGCAGTATACTTTTAGCTATATTATATCGAACACTCATACTGTCACCTTTCTTTTTGGTTGTTATTCAGTTAGCTTTAACTAATTCAACTATAGCACTTTATTTGCATTTTTCAAATATAATCTCTCTGATACTTTCGAGCTGTTAATGCAATTCCAAATTATAACTAAATATGTGTCCTCTTGTTCCTTTTGATTTTCTGATTGCTTTAATATTTTCGTTGAGCATTAAGGACGACCCCCTCCATTGCTACCGTTACTGTAATCGAGATTGCCCGTTGTCACAAGCAACGCGTCTTAACATCTTTAGAAAATGGCAACTTTGAGCCATTCTTTTTGCTGCCTTATAGTCGGGAATAGTGGGCTGACATTTGTCAAATTCTTGTGTGTTACTTTATGGCACATGAGCATTTACAGGGGGGATGTCAAGAAATTGCGGCTGCCGCCCGCTCCGGCCCGCCGCCAAAAAAAGCCCGCCGCCGGAACTTTTCCGGCGGCGGGGCGGCAGCAGTGCGTTACAGCGTGCTCAGGGGCTTGTTCTTGAAGGTGATATACTTGCGGATGGGTTCGCCCAGCAGCGGGCGGCACCAGTCCACGAAAGCCTGGGTCACGTCGTGACCGTTGTCGGCAATGTACTCCTTGGGCATCGTGCGCTCCTCCAGCATGACCTGCTCAATGGGGATCAGCACGGTCTCGGCCCGGTACTCGTCGCCGGGCAGGCGGCGGAAGCCCACCATCACGCCGTTCTGGCCTTCCACGGCGGCGCGCACGGCGGTGGCGCCGGCGGTCACGGCCTCATCCCGGTCCAGGCGGGACTGGTAGGCGGCGCTGGCGCGCCCGGCGATGCCGGGCTTCTCGCTGCGGGCCTTGATGCCCAGGCGGCGGATGACCAGATTCGCCAGATGGGCCGACACGTCGCCGTAGTACACCGCGCGCCCCACCTGGAAGATGGGCTCCACGATGGGCTTGCCGTCGGGCCCGCGCAGGCCCTCGCTGGCGACCACCACCACACCGCCTTTCTCCCGGTGCAGCCGCTGCACGTCGGCCAGGAACTGCTCCTCGTCAAAGGGCACTTCGGGCAGATAGATCAGGTCGGGGCCGTCGCCGTCGCCGCTGCGGGCCAGCGCCGAAGCCGCCGCGATCCAGCCCGCGTTGCGGCCCATGGCCTCGATGATGCAGACGTGGATGGGCAGGCCCCGCACGTCCTGGCTGATCTCGGCGGTGGTCTCGGCCATATAGCGGGCCGCGCTGCCGAAGCCGGGGGCGTGGTCGGTCACCGAGATGTCGTTGTCGATGGTCTTGGGGATGCCCACCACGTTCACTTCCACCCCCACCCGGGTGCAGGCCTGGTAGACCTTGCCGCAGGTGTCCATGCTGCCGTTGCCGCCGGTGAAAAAGACGTAGCGGATGTTGTGTTTGGCGATGACCCGGGCGATCTGGTCATAGTCGGGCTGCTCCAGCGGGTCCCGGCTGGTTCCGATGGCGCTGCCGGGGGTCTGCAGCAGCAGTTCCAGCTCCTCCTGCGGGACGGTGAGCAGATCCAGGAACTGTTCCCGCAGGATGGCCCCCGAACCGCCGATGGCCGCATAGAAATGCTCGATCTCGGGGTGTTTGTGCGCCTCGGTGACGGCGCCGTAGAGGGATGCGTTGATGACGGCGGTGGGGGCGCCGCCGTGGACGATCAGTGCGTTGGGCATGGGATTACCTCCTGCAGATATTCAAAGAATGTTCACCGGCCCCGGCGGGTGCGCCCGGGCGCGCGGCGGGGCTTACAATTCGATCACCGGGATGTTCAGCACGCGGCCCAGCTGCACCACCGCGTCGCCGATGTCCGCCCACACCAGGCTGTAGTGGTGGGCGATGCCTTTGTCGAAGATGTCGCGGGTCACATCGGCCACCGGGCGGGCCACCCGCACGTTCACCATGGTGCCGCGGGTGTTGCGCACGGTGGGCACCGCCTCACCGCGCAGCAGCACCAGGTGGTAGCGCCCGTCGATGACGCTGGCCCGCACCACCGTGACCTTGCCGGGTTTCAGCACGCCCCAGAAGGCGCTGCCGTTGCCCACCAGCGGGTGGTTGCGCAGTTCCAGCCCGTCCGCAAGGTCGTACAGGCTCAGCGGCGCGTTGCCGCAGTGCCAGAAGGTCAGCGTGTTGGCGGCGGGGTCGGCGTTGATCATGTCGGCCACAAAAGTGGGCTGGCCGGTCATTTCCCGCTCGATGATGGTGCCGATGCCGGCGTCCACGTCGCCTTCGCAGATCACGCTGAGCCCCTCGTCGGCCAGGCGGCTGAGCACGCCGCAGGGCTGGCATTTCACCGCGCCCATCTCGGGCCAGCACTTGATGGTGCAGTAGTCGTAGCCCATCTCGGGAATGATCTGTTTCAGCGCCAGGTAGACCCGGCTGTGGTTTTCCAGGTTCTGTTCCGAAAGGTTGCGGTCGGCGTCCGGCAGGCGGGGCAGGCTGTCCAGGTGGAAGTCTGCGCGCACTTTTTCCATGTCGGCGCGGACTTCGGCGTCGTCCAGCTGCGCCATGCGGTCAAAGACCAGCTTGAGTTCGGTGCCCTCCATGCGGATGCCGAACAGCCGCCGGATGGTCATTTCGTCAAACGAGCAGTTGTAGAAGGCCGTGGGCCGGTAGCCCAGCAGGCCCAGGCTGGTGTTGGCCAGTTTCTTTTTGGCCGCAAGGGCGGTGACCAGCGTGCGGATCTCCTCGCAGACGGCGGGTTCTTCCTTGTCGCCGTAGACGGGCCAGCACTCCCCGCCGATGCGCTTGACGGCGGCGTTGTTCATCATGGCGCTGCACAGGGCGTTGGCCCACAGCCGCTCCTGCCGCACGAAGGGGGCCTCGTGGGTGGCCCACAGGATCAAAGGCTTGCCCAGTTCCTGCGAAAGCTTGCAGCTCACGTCGTCGCCCGTGAAGGCGCCGATGACCAGCAGCACCACGTCCACCTGGCGGGCGCGCAGCCAGGCCGCGCAGGCGGCGGCTTCGGCCGTGTTGGTGACGATCTCGGGGTAGACGGCGACCTCGGCGCCGGTCAGTTCGCGGCGGGCCCACTCGCTGTAATCCGCGTGCAGGGTCTGGGGGCGTTCCCGGGGCCAGCGCCCGGAGAGAGTGGTGACGAACCCGACGTTCAAAGTGGCATGTACCATATTGTTTTCACTCCTTTTTCTGTGATGCGGGGTCAGGCCGTGCAGACACCGCCGGCAGCGGTGTAAACACGTGTGTACACTTTTACTCTCCTTATTATAGGCACGGAACCCGGCGGCTGTCAAAGAAAAAACAAACCCGGCGGCAAGATTTGTCGGCCCCTACAAAAAAGCAGGTCGGGATTTGGCAGAATGACGAATTTGGCGGAGCCGGACGCGGCGGCGGGCGCCCGCCCCCCGCCGCGCGGAAAAATTTGCCCGTTCCCCGCGCCAAAGCCTGCAAAACAAATTGCCCCCGGCCGCAAAAATATGGTATACTGCTGGCAGAAAGCAGAAACGCCATGGCAGGGGAGCGAACGCATATGACCAAACAGGCTGTTACCAGAAAGGACGTGGCCCGGCGCGCCGGCGTCAGCGAGACCATCGTGTCCTACGTGCTGAACAACAACCGCTATGTGGAAAAAGGCAAGCGGGAGCGGGTGCTGCAGGCGGTCAAGGAACTGAACTACCAGCCCAACCGCATTGCCCGCGCGCTCAAGGGCAAAAAGACCAACCACATCGTCTTTATTGCCGACAACATCAGCACCGAGCATTTCAGCCAGCTGATCGACGTCATGGACTACCATGCCTACAGCAAGGGCTACCTCATCAGCCTGATCGCCAACCGCAACGATGACGACTTCGTCAGCCAGGTCATCAGCCGCCAGTGCGACGGCATCATCGTCAGTTCCCTCAGCATCCCGGAAAGCTACCTGCACCAGTTCGTGGCCGCAGGGCTGGCCGTGGTGGTGCTGCAGAACCGGAACTACCAGGACCTGACCGGCGCGGCGGTCATCCACACCGGCCTGTACAACGGCGCGCGGGAGGGCGTGCGCTTCCTGGCGGGGCAGGGGCGGCGGCATATCCTGTATGTGGACCGTTTCTCCACCCACGGGCATTTCAGCGGGCGGGGGGACTACCGCCTGCACGGCTATTATGACGAGATGGAGGCCCTGGGCCTTGCGCCGTATGTCATCACCGGCTGCACCAGCCCGGAGGAACTGGCCGCGGCCGTGGCCGCCTACTGTGCCGCCCACCCGGTGGACGCGATCCTGGGCCGCAGCGACAAGGTGGCCTGCATCGCCATGCGCGCCGCCATCGACCTGGGGCGGCGCGTCCCCGAAGACGTGGCCGTGGTGGGCTTCGACAATTCCAGCCTGAGCCAGTACATGCGCCCCACCATGACTTCCATCGAGATCCAGCGCGACCAGATCGGCAAGGCGGCGGTGGAAATGCTGGAACAGATGCTCAACGGCGGCGGCGTGCCGGAACCCCGCAGCTTCCAGACCCGGCTCATCCGGCGGGAGAGCGCCTGAGCGCCCCCGCGGGGCCGTTTTGGGGCAAACGGCGGCCGATTTATTGTGGCTTTACACAAAGAAAAAGAAGAAGGATTGTGATTTTCACCAAAAAGCAAAAACCATGTTGAAAAGCGGTTGACGAATGAGAAAAAGAGCGCTATAATAAGGCCAGTAACTTAACAGTGTCCTGTATGTACTCTCGTGTGTATATCGTCCGGGTGCGCGGCAAGGCCGGCGCACAGCAATGTGAGGAAAAGAGGGGTATCAACACACGAGCTTTTCTTAGGCGGAAACTACACACGTGTGTATCTTCCGCGCCCGCCCCGCGGGCCCCGCCTTCGGCTGTACCCTGCTTCTGCGGCAGGGAGGAACATATGTCATATAAAAAAGGAGGAACAGCATGAAGAAGTACATGAAACTGACCGCCGCTGCCCTGGCGGCCGCCATGGCGCTGAGCCTGACCGCCTGCGGCGGGGGCGCCGGCAGTTCCGGCAGCACCGCGACCGACTCGGGAAGCGCCGCGACCAGCGCCACCGGGGAGGAAGCCGCCCTTGGCGGGGAAGAGGTCACCATCAAATTTGCCAACTACGCCCTGCTGGAAAGTGGCTACACCGAATTCTGGGAAGGCGTGAAGACCGGCTTTGAGGAGAAGTACCCCAACATCACCATCGAGTGGGTCACCGCGCCCTACGGCGAGATCGTCAACCAGGTCATCAACCAGGCGGGCGGCGGCGATATGCCGGACATGATGTTCGGCGAGAGCACCTGGGTGCCCACCCTGGTGGACGCCGGGCTGGCCATCCCCGTGTCCGAAGTGTTTGACGAGGAGTACCTGAACAAGTTCGACCAGAACGCCCTGGAGTCCTGCATGATGGACGGCGAAGTCTGCGGCCTGCCCATGTATGACTGCGCGTTCATGCTCTTCTACAACAAGGACCTGTTCGAGCAGGCGGGTCTGGACCCCAACACCCCGCCCACCACCTATGACGAGATGCTGGAAATGGCGGAGAAGCTCTCCCAGCTGACCACCGCGGACGGCAACAAGGTCTACGCTTTCGGCCAGACGACCTCCTCCGTCGCCATCTCCGGCTCCGCCCTCAACTCCATGATCTTCAACTTCGGCGGTACGGTCCTGGATGAGAACGGCCAGCTCTCCATCGACAACCAGGGCTTCAAGGATGCCATCACCATGCTCAAGACGCTGGACGAGAAGGGCTACAACCCCCAGAACGCCAAGCTGAAGGATCTGCGGCAGCTGTTCGCCACCGGCCAGCTGGCTATGTACTATGACCAGAGCTGGGGCTTCAACGGTGTGACCACCATCAACCCCGACGCGGCGAACTTCGCGGCGTCCGCCATGCCCCTCAAGGGCGGCGACGGCGACGGCGCGTCCATGCTGTCCGGCCAGATCCTGCTGTACATGGACAACGGCGACGCCCAGCGCGAAGCCTGCCGTCTGCTCACCGAGTACATGCTCACCGAGGATGTGTTGGGCGATTATATCCGCAATATCACCCCCGCCTACCCCGTGATCGAAGATATGAAGGATATGGAGCTGAACCCCGTGCTGGAAGGCGCCCGTGACGCGACCCAGAACGCCGTCAACTCCCCCAGCATCCCCATGCTGAACGACCTGAACCTGGAACTGTGCACGCTGGCCCAGAATGTCACCGTGGGCGGCGCCGATGTGGATACCGCCATTGAGGACTTCCGCAGTGCCGCACAGAACTATGTGGCGTGACCATAGCGTACCCGTAAGCACAATACACAAACTGATGTAAACGGGGAGGGCAGGATAAAGGCCTTTATCCCGCCCTCCCCATACGTTTGCCCCGGACCGTCTGTGCAAAGAACCGCTCAGAAAGGAATGTGAAGACCTGATGCCAATTGCCAAAACCGATCGGAAGCCACCTCGTGTGCTCCTGGATAAAAAGCGGGGCGACCAGCTGTTTTCGGCCATTCTGATCCTGCCCACGCTGTTGGTGACCACCATTTTTATCCTGGTGCCGGTCATCGACTCCGTCATCAAAAGTTTCCTGGAATTCAAAGTGCGCAACATCATCTCGGGAAAACCCGGCGAATGGAACAACTTTGAAAACTATATCCGCCTGTTCAACGGCGGCAAGCTGCTGCCCGCCATCGTCACCACGCTGACCTTTGTGGTGGGCGTGGTGCTGATCCAGTTTATCCTGGGTATGACCCTGGCGCTGATCCTGAACTCCAATGTGAAATGCGCCCGGTTCATCCGCAGCATCATGATGATGCCCTGGGTGGTGCCCACCATCATCTCGGCCCTGATCTGGATGTGGATCTTCCAGCCCCAGTACGGCCTGCTGAAGTACATCGTCGGGGTGCTCACGGGCGGCGCCGTCAGCGACTTCGCCATCCTCAACGACCCGGGCACAGCGCTGGTGGGCGTAGCCATCGCTGCGCTGTGGAAGCAGATCCCCCTGACCACGCTGCTGCTGCTCTCGGGCCTGCAGAACGTGCCCGACGATATGCTGGAAGCCGCCACCATCGACGGCGCTTCCCGCACCAAAAAGTTCTTTGCCATCGTGATCCCCTACATGAAGAGCGTCATCAGCATCGTGGTCTCCATGGCGATCATCGAAAACTTCAAGCAGTTCCCGCTGATCTGGACGATGACCGGCGGCGGCCCCAACGAGAGCACCACCACCCTGGCGATCCTGAGCTACCGCGAAGCCTTCGTCTCCAACAACCTGGGCAGCGGCGCGGCGGTGACCACCATCTGGATGCTGCTGATGATCGTGGTCATATTCCTGTACAACAAGATCTTCCCCAAGGAAGATATGAGCTGAGGAAAGGAGGAACCTGCTGTGAAACGTCAGGAGTTGGGCCTGAATATCATCAAATATGTGGCCCTGTTCATCATTTTGCTGTTCCTTCTGTTCCCGCTGTACTGGGTGCTGATGACCAGCTTCAAGACCAATATGGAAGCCTACCGCAGTGTGCCCACCTTTATCCCGGCAGAACCCACGGTGCAGAGCTACATCAACCTGTTTACCAAAAACAACGACTTTTTCGTCTACTACAAAAACAACTTCATCGTGTCCGGCGCCACGGCGCTCATCACCACGGTGCTGGCGATCCTTTCGGGCTATGCCCTCAGCCGGTTCCACTTCCGCTGGAACGCCTGGGTCACGGCGGCGCTGCTGTCCAGCCAGATGTTCCCGGTGGTCAGCCGCATGATCAGCCTGTATGACCTGATGAACAAGATGCACCTGATCAACACCCACCCGGGCCTGATCTTCGCGCTGACGGCGGCCATGCTGCCCTTCACCGTCATGCTCATGTCCAGCTTCTTTGACGGGGTGCCCCGGGAAGTGGAGGAGGCCGCCTATGTGGACGGCGCCTCCCGGCTGCAGGTGCTGTGGCGCATCGTGACCCCGCTGGTCAAGCCGGGCATGCTGGCTGTGGCGATCTACGCCTTCCTCATGACCTGGGACGACTACCTGCATGCGGTCACGCTGATCCAGAACGACGCGCTGCGCACCATGTCCGCCGGCGTGGCCATGCGCTACCTGGGCGAACTTTCCTACGACTGGTCGCTCATCAACACGATCTCCATTGTCGGCACCGTCCCCATGCTGATCCTGTTCTTCTTCTTCCAGAAGTACATGGTCAAGGGCCTTGTGGCGGGCGCCGTCAAGGGCTGATACCAATTTTGTATAACGGGCAATAGTAAGGAGGGTCCCACCGTATGCTTACCAACAATCTGGAAACCATGCAAAAAGCCACCCGCAGCGGGTACGCCATCCCGGCCATCAACACCCAGGGCGGCAACTATGATATCATCCGCGCCTGCTGCAAGGCCGCGCAGGAGATGCGCAGCCCCATCATCCTGGCCCACTATGTCAGCACGGGCGCGTATTCCGGCCATGACTGGTTCGTGGAGACCGCCAAATGGTGCGCCAACAAAGTGGACGTGCCGGTGTCCATCCACCTGGACCACGGCGCCGACTTTGCGATCTGCATGGAGGCCCTCAAACTGGGCTTCACCAGCGTCATGATCGACGGCTCCACCCACCCGGCGGCCGAGAACGCCGCCATGACCAACGAGGTCATCAAGGTGGCCAAATGCTTCGGCGTGCCGGTGGAAGCGGAGATCGGCGAACTGCAGCGCCTGGACAACGGCGTGGTGCAGGAGAACAAGAACATTGCCGACCCCGAGATGGTGCGCGAGTTCCTGGGCCTGTGCCAGCCCGACACGCTGGCCATCGGCATCGGCAACGCCCACGGCTACTACAAGGGCAAGCCGGACATCCACCTGGACGTGCTGGAAAACGTGCGCAAATTCACCGACATCCCGCTGGTGCTGCACGGCTGCACCGGCATGGACGAGCAGGTGGTCAAGGACGCCATCAGCCTGGGCGTGGCCAAGATCAACTTCGGCACCGAGATCCGCTACAAGTACGTCCAGCACTACCAGGAAGCCCTGAACAACCTGGACCACCAGGGCCACAGCTGGAAACTGAGCCAGTACGCCAGCGACGCTCTGGCCGAGGACATCAAAAAGATCATCGAACTCTCCGGCTCGGCGGGCAAGGCATAAGCCATGACGGCGCTTTACATCCTGCTGGCGGCCTTTGCGGGCAGCTTCATCCAGTCTGCCAGCGGTTTCGGCTACGCCATCGTGCTCATGTCGGTGCTGCCGCTGGTGATCCCCTTCCAGTCCGCCGCCATCCTGGAGGTCATGACCTCCTTCTTCATGGTGGGGACCATCGCCCTCAAATACCGCCGCTTCATCCGCTGGCGGCTGCTGGTGTGGCCGCTTGTCGCCAACACCATCTTCAGCCTGACCGGCGTCTGGTTCCAGTCCGGCAGCGCCGAAGCGGTGCTGCGCCGCATCCTGGGCGTCACGCTGGTGCTGCTGAGCGTCTACTTCATCTTCTTCAGCAGCCGCCTGACGCTGAAAGGCAACGCGGTCAACGGTTTTATTGCCGGGTCCATCAGCGGGGTGTGCGGCGGGCTCATGAGCATCGGCGGCCCGCCCATGGTGGCCTACTACCTGGCCGCCACCCACAGCAAGGAGGAGTACAACGCCACCCTGCAGGCCTACTTTGTCATCTCCACCGCCTACATCTTTTTCACCCATGTGGCGCTGGGCCATGTGACGGGGCAGATCCTCGCCTGGGGGGTCTGGGCGCTGCTGGGCCTGGCGGCCGGCACCTTCTGCGGCCTGAAACTCTTCGCCCGCCTGAGTGCGGCGGGGCTCAAAAAACTCGTCTGCGGCTTTATGGCCGTGGTGGGAATCTATCTTGTCATTACCGGTTAATGGATATGGAGGTATTTTGCCATGAAAGAAAACAGCTCTATCACTTATCGCGAGATCTACGGCCAGCCGGAGTCCTTCCAGGCTATCCTGGACACCCTGCCCGCGATCGAAAAAACGCTGGACGAAGTCTTTGCCGAACCCTATGACCAGCTGATCTTCACCGGCTGCGGCACCTCGCTGTACCTGGCGCAGACTTCCGCCTATCTGTGGCAGGCTTCCAACGCCACCCCGGCCACCGCCGTGCCCTGCAGCGAACTGCTCTTCTTCCCCGAAAACTACATCAAGGGCAAGCGCACGCTGGTGCTGCCCATCACCCGCAAAAGCTACACCACCGAGGTGCGCATGGCCATCGACAAGGTGCACACCCTGCCCGGCGTGAGCAGCCTGGCCATCACCTGCGACCCCGACAGCAGCAAGTACAACGAGCACTACATCCTGGCCCCCAACACCCCGGAGGACAGCGTCATCATGACCCGCAGCTTCACCTCCATGGTGTTCCTGGCCCAGATCCTGGCCTTCTACGCCGCGGGCAGGACCGCCGAGATCGACGCCATGAAGGACTACGCCGCCGAGGCCCGGAAACTGCTGGAGGCCAGCGACGCCATGGCGAAGAAGATCATTGCCGAAAAGCCGGACCTCAACCTGTTCATCACGCTGGGCCAGGGCGCCTACTACGGCGTGGGCAACGAGTGCATGAACAAGATGAAGGAAATGGGCATCTCCAACAGCGAAGCCTACTACAGCATGGAGTACCGCCACGGCCCCATGAGCCTGGTGGATGAGAACACCCTGCTGGTGCTGCTCTCCAACGAGCACACCGAGGAGACCGACGCCGCCCTGATGCGCCAGATGAAGAGTTTCGGCGGCGTGACGGCAGCCATCGGCCCCAATGTGGACAAGATGGCCGACATCGACTACGCCCTCAAGACCGAAAACGGCTACAGCGAACTGCAGGCCGCCGCGCTGATGGGCTTCATCGGCCAGTTCCTCGGGTACTACATTTCCCGGAAAAAGAACATCGACGCGGACTCCCCGCGCCATCTGACCCAGGCCATCGTCCTCAAGTAAAAACGGCGTTCCTCCCGCCGTAAACAGCAGCCGCCGGGCCTGCCCC
>DXBF01000019.1 GCA_019116705.1 Candidatus Gemmiger avistercoris | reverse complement strand
CGTCTGGGCCTGGAAGCATCCCCATCACGACGGCACCACCACCTACACCCGCCTGCGCGGCGACGTGCGGTTCTACGACGTCAACTTCGGGTACACCCCGGCCAAGACCGTGCTGCATAACATTTCGCTGTATGCCAAGCCCGGCCAGAAAGTCGCCTTCGTCGGTTCCA
Source organism: Candidatus Gemmiger avistercoris (assembly GCA_019116705.1). Lineage (GTDB taxonomy): Bacteria > Bacillota > Clostridia > Oscillospirales > Ruminococcaceae > Gemmiger > Gemmiger avistercoris. Next base: position 15,726 of record DXBF01000019.1, on the reverse strand, counting down.
CCGGCGCGGGCAAAACGACCATTACCAACCTGATCAACCGCTTCTACGACATCAACGACGGCAAGATCCGCTACGACGGCATCAACATCAACAAGATCAAGAAAGCGGACCTGCGCCACAGCCTGGGCATCGTGCTGCAGGACACCAACCTCTTTACCGGCACCGTGATGGAGAACATCCGCTACGGCAACCTGGACGCCTGCGACGAGGAATGCATCGCCGCCGCCAAACTGGCCGGTGCGGATGACTTCATCCGCCGCCTGCCCGACGGCTACAACACCATGCTGACCGGCAACGGCGCCAACCTGAGCCAGGGCCAGCGGCAGCTGCTGGCCATTGCCCGTGCGGCAGTCGCGGACCCGCCGGTCATGATCATGGACGAGGCGACCAGTTCCATCGACACCCGCACCGAGGCCATCGTACAGCGCGGCATGGACGCGCTGATGACCGGGCGCACAGTGTTCGTGATCGCCCACCGCCTTTCCACCGTTCAGAACGCCAATGCCATCATGGTCCTGGACCACGGCCGCATCATCGAGCGCGGTACGCATGATGACCTGATCAAGCTGCACGGCACCTACTACCAGCTGTATACCGGCGCACTGGAGCTGGATTGACCGCTCCCCTGCCCCGCCGTGCGGCAGCCCCCTAACGGCATAAAAGCGCCCCGACCGTTTCCCTTCCGGGAACGGCCGGGGCGTTTTTGTGCTGCTCTGCGCAGCCGCCTCTATTTTCGCAGAATCTTTTCCAGCGGACGGCCCTTTGCCAGTTCGTCCACCAGTTTGTCCAGGTAACGCGCCTGCCGCACGATGGGGTCCTCAATGCTCTCCACGGCGACGCCGCAGATCTTGCCGGTGATCTTGGCGCTGTTGGGGTGGATACAGGGGGCTTCCCGGAAAAACGTCTCATAGTCCACGTCCCGTTCCAGCTGCCTGCGCAGCCCTTCGGCGTCGTACCCGGTGAGCCAGCAGATCACCGCGTCCACTTCCTGCTGCGTCCGGTTCTTTCGTTCCGCTTTACGGACCAGAAGCGGATAGATTTTGGCGAATTTCATAGCCGGGATCTGATGTGATGCCATCGGTTCCTCCTTTGTGTACACTGTCTGCGTGCAGGGCCTTATTTTCCCTGAAGCTTCTGTGCCGAAGCGGCGGATTCTGTCAGCACCAGCACGTCGCCGGCGTGCAGGACCGTGCGCCCGGTGGGGATCATGGTCTCCATCCCCCGCTTGATGAGGATGATACGGCGGCCTTCCGGCAGGGAAAGTTCTGCCAGCGCCTTGTTGACCCAGCGATGCCCCCGCTCCAGGTCTACCTCATGGAGGTAGAGTTGTTCCCGGTCATCGAAGGCGCGGCCCGCCAGGACCAGCAAATCTCCGGCGTGCAGGGTGGTATCCCCTTGCGGCACGATGGTCTCGCCTTTCCGCAGGACCATGGTGACCAGCAGTTCGGGTGGCAGCGCGGCCTGTTTCAGCGTCCGGCCGCACCAGGGATGCCCGCTGCCAAGGTGGATCTTGATAAAGTCGACGTCGCTTTCCGCCTGATAATCGTTGAAGGTCTTGGCCACGTCTTCGTTCTGGTCGATCATCCCGAAACGCCGCGCCACCCGCGGCAGGAGCGACCCCTGTACAGCGATGGAGAACAGCACGATACAAAACACCAGATTGTAGAGGTCGTAGCGCATGGGCATGCCGCTGAGCACCGCCGAGATCGCAAACACGATGGAGGCTGCGCCGCGCAGCCCGGCCCAGGACACGACCCCGATCTGTGCGGCGGGGGCGCGGAAAGGCGCCAGCAGCACCGCGACCACCACCGGGCGGGCCGCCACCGTGAGGAATACCATGATCCCCAGGGCCGGGAGCAGGACTGCCGGAAGTTCCACCGGCGTGACCAGCAGGCCCAGCAGGAAGAAAATGATGACCTGGCAGACATTGGTCAGAACATCAAAGAAATAGACGAGATACCGTTTTTGTGAGAGTTTGGCATTCCCCAGCCAGATACCGCAGAGGTACACGCCGAGATAGCCGTTGCCTCCCAGCACCGCCGGCAGGGCATAGGCCAGCAGCATGGCCGCAAACAGCAGGACCGTGCGCCTCTGCTGGGAGTCCACAAAGTTCTGCCGCAGCAGCCATACTACCGCCGCGCCGGTCAGCAGGCCGAACAGCACCCCCAGGCTGATCTGCTGCAGCAGCAGCCAGGGGATGGAGACATCCTGCCCCGCCATCAGGGAAAGCGTCACCGTGGTGAGCATATAGGACATCGGGTCGTTGGAGCCGGACTCCACTTCCAGCAGCGAGTCGGTGTGATGTTTGAGGGCCAGTTTGTTGGAACGCAGGATGTTGAATACCGAGGCCGCGTCGGTGGACGAGATCACCGAACCGATGAGCAGGCTTTCCAGCCAGGGCAGCTGCAGTGCCAAATGCGCGAAGACGGCCACCGCTCCGGCCGTGCCCGCCACACCCAGGGTGGACAGGATCGCCGACTGCGCCAGCACCGGCCGCGCCGCCTGCAGATTGGTGCCGAAACCGCCGTAAAACATGATGAAGATCAGGCTGACCGAACAGATCAGGTTGACGGCCGCATAATCGTTGAACACGATGCGGAAGATGCCGTTTTCCCCAAAGCACATGCCCAGCGCAATGAAGATCAGCAGCGACGGGACGGGGATCCGTTCCAGAAAGCGGTTCATCAGGATACAGATCAGGATCACAGCCCCGATCAGCAGAATTGCGTCATTCAAAAGCGGCACCTCCTTTGCCTCAATAAAAACGCGCGCTGCGATACGGATCACGGTATCACAGCACGCGAGCCTATTTTCATGCGGCCAACAGGACTTGAACCTGCACGTCGTGGACACTGGACCCTAAAACCAGCGCGTCTGCCAATTCCGCCATGGCCGCACACTATAGAATAGTGTACCAATTCCCGGCAGTTTTGTCAACGCGCCTCTCCCTCACACTGTGGAGCGGCTCGCCAGGTAGGCGGCAGGTCCGCTGCGGTACAGGTCGCCCCCGTGGGGGTCCAGCAGCACCGTCAGCGGAAAGTCCTGCACCACAAGGCGGCGCACCGCCTCGCAGCCCAGGTCCGGCCAGGCGATGATCTCGCAGCTCTGCACGCTGCGCGCCATCAGCGCCCCCGCCCCGCCGATGGCGCCCAGGTACACCGCGCCGTTTTTTACCACCGACGCTTTGACGGCCTCATTGCGCTTGCCCTTGCCGATCATGCAGGCAAGCCCCAGATCCAGCAGCCGGGGCGTGTAAGCGTCCATCCGGCCGGAGGTCGTGGGGCCCGCCGCCCCGATGGCGCAGCCGGGACGTTCCGGCGTGGGGCCTACGTAGTAGATAGCCGCCCCCTCGATGGGAAACGGCAGCGGACGCCCGGCGTCCAGCAGTTCCATCATACGGGCATGGGCGGCGTCCCGGGCAGTATAGACCACGCCGGAGAGCAGCACGGTGTCCCCTGCCTGCAGCGGCGCCAGATCGGAACGTTTCAACGGGGTCTGTAAACGGTACTGCATCAGGTTCCTTCCTCCCCCTGCGCACGGCGGCGCGTTTCCTTGTATGCCTCATGATGGCGGTTGACGAGCGCCAGTTCCTCGCTGGTGATGGCCGCGTCCGTTTCCCGGTCCAACGGCAGATCGCGGGGCCGTCCCGCCCCGTCCAGCGGTATGTCAATTTTCTGCCTGTCCATCCTTACACCTCCCGGCTGGCGCGGCGGGTCACGTGGCAGCTCATGTTGACGGCCACGGGCAGGCAGGCCACATGGGTGGGGCGCTGCTCGATAGAAACGCCCAGGCAGGTGGTGGCGCCGCCGAAGCCCTGGGGCCCGAACCCGGTGGCGTTGATGGCTTCCAGCAGTTCGCGTTCCAGCGCCGCATAGAAGGGATCGGCGTTGGGCTGGTCCAGCGGGCGCAGCAGCGCCTGTTTGGCCAGCGCGGCACAGTGGTCGAAGCTACCGCCGATGCCGACGCCCAGCACGATGGGCGGGCAGGGATTGGCCCCGGCCTGCCGCACGGTCTCCAATACAAAATCCTTGACGCCCTGCACGCCGTCCGCCGGTTTGAGCATGGCCAGGCGGCTCATATTCTCGCTGCCCGCGCCCTTGGGGGCCACCGTGAGCCGGCAGCCGCTGCCCGGCGCCAGATGCACGGTCAGGAACGCCGGGGTATTGTCCCCCGTGTTGACCCGCTGCAGCGGGTCCGCCGTGATGGATTTGCGCAGATAGGCTTTCTCATAGCCGCGGCGCACGCCCTCGTTGACGGCGTCGGTCAGGCTTCCTTCAATGTGGACATCCTGCCCCAGTTCCAGGAACACACAGGCCATGCCGGTGTCCTGGCAGATGGGCAGTTCCTCCCGGGCCGCCACGCAGAGGTTCTGCTGCAGCAGTTCCAGCGTCTGTTTGGCCAGCGGCCAGGGTTCTGCCGCCTGGGCGCGGTCCAGCGCCGCCTTCACGTCTGCGGGCAGGCTGGTGTTTGCTTCGATGCACAACGCTTCCACGGCGTCCCGGATCGCCGCCGCGTCGATGGTGCGGACCGTGCTCATACGCGGGCCACGCCGCTTTCCCGCGCTGCGGCGGCCACTGCGGCGGCCACCGCCTCCGGCACGCGGGGATCGAAGGCTTTGGGCAGGATGTTTTCCTCGTTGAGCTCGCCCTCCGGGATGAGGGACGCGATCGCCTGCGCCGCCGCCATCTTCATGGCCGGGTTGATGTCCCGGGCGCGCACCGAGAGCGCCCCCTTGAAGATGCCCGGGAAGGCCAGCACGTTGTTGACCTGATTGGGGAAGTCCGAACGGCCGGTGCCGATGACCCGTACGCCTGCGGCTTTGGCGGCATCGGGCATGATCTCCGGCGTGGGGTTCGCCATGGCGAACACGATGGCGTCCGGCGCCATGGTGGCCGCCAGTTCCGGCGTGAGCGCCCCCGCGATGGACGTACCGATAAAGATATCGGCCCCGCGGATGGCTTCGGCCAGGCCGCCGCTCAGCCTTTGCGGATTGGTCTCTTCCGCCAGTTTTTCCTTGTGACCGGCCAGCCCTGCGGGGCGGCCCGGCACCAGAATACCGTGTTCATCCACGGCAATGATGTGGCGCGCGCCCGCCGTTTGCAGCATATGGATGATGGCCGTACCGGCCGCGCCGGGACCATTCTGGACGATGCGCACATCCTCGATGCGCTTGCCCACCACCTTGAGGGCGTTGAGCACCCCTGCCAGCACGATGATGGCGGTGCCGTGCTGGTCGTCGTGGAACACCGGGATGTCCAGTTCCCGCTCCAGTTCCGCCTCGATCTCAAAACACTCGGGGCTGCGGATGTCCTCCAGGTTGATGCCGCCGAAGGTAGGCGCGATGGCCTTGACGGCGGCGACCACTTCCTCCTTGCTGCGGGCGTTCAGGCAGATGGGGAACGCGTCCACACCGCCGAACTCTTTGAACAGGACGCACTTGCCCTCCATGACCGGCAGGCCCGCCTCGGGGCCGATGTCGCCCAGGCCCAGCACCGCCGTGCCGTTGGTGACGACCGCCACCGTGCGGCCCTTGAGGGTGTAGGTATACACTTCGTCCGGGTCGGCCTTGATCCGGCGGCAGGGTTCCGCCACGCCGGGCGTGTAGGCGGTAGCCAGGGCGTCTTTGTCCTTGCAGGGCACCAGGCTCTGCACCGTCAGTTTTCCGGGGCCTTTGGCATGCAGTTCCAGGGCGGCTTTGTTGTAGTCCATAGTATTCCCCTTCTTTTTCTTCCTGTTATTCCTGCGTGTGCGCGCAGGGCGCGTAATCGGGTTCCAGTTTGATGACACAGAAATGATCCGGCCAGCGCTGCTGCACCGCCGCGCGCAGCGCGCTCACCAGTTTGACGCCGCGGTGCTGTTTGTCGGTCACATACTCCGCCGGCACCGCGCAGTCAAAGATCACGTTGGTGTGGGTAGGTCCGGGCACGATGCGCAGATCGTGGATATTCGCCCGGGGTTCCAGGCGGGCGGCCTCCTGCTGCAGAAACCCGCGGATCTCCTCGGTATGCGGGTTGCCGGTAATGACCGGGTCGTAATGGATGGTCGCGATCATCCCGTCCTGCACCAGCAGGTCCCGCTCGATGTTGTCGATCACGTCATGGCTCTTCATCACGTCCCCTTTGGCGTCCATTTCAATGTGGAAGCTGACCAGCCGGTTGCCGGGGCCGTAGTCATGGATCATCAGGTCGTGAACGCCCAGCACGCCGGGATAGCCGAGGGCCTTTTTCTCGATAGCCTCCACCAGTTCCGGATCGGGCGCGGCCCCCAGGATGGGGTCGATGGTGTCCCGCACCATCTGAATGCCGCTGTAAAGGATAAAGACCGCAACCCCCAGGCCCATGACGCCGTCGATACGGTCCATGCCGGTCAGGTGGGTCAGAACGGCAGCGATGAGCACCGCGCCGGTGGCGACAACGTCGTTGCGCGCGTCCGCGGCGGTGGCGATGAGCGTTTCGGAATGGATGGTCCGGCCGATCCTGCGGTTGAGCAGGCTCATCCACAGCTTGACCAGGATGGATGCCAGCAGCACCGCCGCCGGCAGCCAGCCGAACTGCACCGGGGTGGGATGCAGCACCTTGCCGAAACTCTCTTTGAGCAGTTCCACGCCGATGACCAGGATCATGACCGAGACCGCCAGCCCGGCCAGGTACTCATACCGGGCGTGGCCGTAAGGGTGCTGGGAGTCCGCCGGGCGCGCCCCCAGCTTGAAACCCACCAGGCTCACCAGGTTGGAACTGGCGTCCGACAGGTTGTTCAGGCCGTCGGCGGTGATGGACACGCTGCCCGCCAGCGTGCCGGCAGCCGTCTTGCCCGCAAACAGCAGCAGGTTGCAGATGACGCTGATGATGCACGCCAGGTTGCCGTAGGCCGTGCGCACCCCGCGGTCCGAAATGTTTTTGCAGTCTTTGATGAAGGTTCGGATCAGCAGATCGACCAAACCGTTCGTCTCCTTTCACAAAACGGCGGACCTGAAGTCCGCCGTTTCTTACCTGTAATAGTCAGAGGGGTCCGGCTGTGCGGGATCAGTCCCGCACGATGCAGGCGTCGCGCTCGGGCCCCACCGAAATGTACTTGATCCGGCAACCCACCAGTTCTTCCAGGCGGGTCACGTAGTTCTGCGCTTCGGCGGGCAGGTCCCCGAACTTGCGCACGCCGGTGATGTCGCAGTGCCAGCCGGGCATCATCTCCACCACGGGCCGGGCGTCGTCCAGCGTCTTGCCCATGGGGAAGCGGCCGGTGGTGCTGCCGTCTGCCAGACGGTAGCCGGTGACCACCGGGATCTGTTCCATGTAGTCCAGTACGTCCAGCAGCGTCAGGGCCAGTTCGTCACAACCCTGGCACTGCACGCCGTAGCGGCTGGCTACCGCGTCGAAGGGGCCTACCCGGCGGGGACGGCCGGTGGCCGCGCCGTACTCGTGGCCATGCTCGCGCAGGACGTCCTTTTCCTCCTCGCTCATGGCCAGTTCCGCCGTGAAGGGACCCTCGCCCACGCAGGAGGAATAGGCTTTCATGATGCCGATGGAAAGGTCCAGCTTGCGGCCCGGGATGCCCGCGCCGATGGGGGCGTAAGCGCCGATGGTGTTGGAGGAGGACGTGTAGGGGTAGATGCCGAAGTCGATGTCCCGCAGCGCGCCCAGCTGGGCTTCGAACAGGATCTTCTTGCCCGCCTCGTCGGCCTGGGTCAGGTACTGGCCCACGTCGCAGACGTAGGGGGCAAAGACCTTGGCGTAATGCTCGCACCAGGCCCACATCTCCTCTACGCTGACGGGCGCCTGGCCGTAGATCTTCTCCATGGTCAGGTTCTTGGACTCCACGATAGTCTCCAGGCGCTTGCGCACGCCACCGTCCATATGGCACAGATCGCCCATACGCAGGGTCTTTTTCATATATTTATCGCCGTAGGTGTAGGCGATGCCGCGCTTGGTAGAACCGAACTGGGCGCCGGTCCTGGACAGGCGCTCTTCCTCCAGCCCGTCCTGCGCGACGTGGAACGGCATGGTGATGGTGGCGCGGTCGGAGATCTTCAGGTTGGCGGGGCTGATCTCGATCCCCTGTTCCGCCAGGGAGGCGATCTCTTTTTCCAGATGTTCCGGGTCGATGACCATGCCGCCGCCCATGACGCAGACGACCTCCGGGCGCAGGATGCCCGACGGGATCAGGTTGAGGATGAATTTGCCGCGTTCATTCTTGACCGTGTGGCCGGCGTTGTCCCCGCCCTGATAGCGCGCGACGATGTCATAATCCTGGCTGAGCAGGTCCACCATGCGGCCCTTGCCCTCGTCGCCCCAGTTGATACCGGTGATCGCAGTAAGCATACTAGTGACTCCTTTTGCAAAATCCTTCGGCATTTCAGCCTTTTCCGGTTTTCCCGGGATCCGCCGCCGTTTTGTATTATACCATATCCCGCCGGGGATTTCCATACCTGTTTTGCGCCGGATTTTGATTTTATCCGCCGCCGCGCGGCCCTCCCCTCTTGATTTTGGAGCCGCCAGCCCTTACAATAAGTACATTCCAAAGCATTACGGGCGGCATGGCCTGCTTGAAAAAGGAGTGCATATTTATGAGCCAGAACTATTCCATCAATACCCTGTGCGTACAGGGCGGCTATCACCCGGGCAACGGCGAACCGCGCCAGATCCCCATCGTGCAGAGCACCACCTTCAAATACGACAGTTCCGACGAGATGGGCAAGCTGTTCGACCTGGAGGCCAGCGGGTACTTTTATTCCCGCCTGCAGAACCCCACCTGCGACACCGTGGCCGCCAAGATCACCGAACTGGAAGGCGGCGCCGCCGGTATGCTCACCGGCTCCGGCCAGGCCGCCAATTTCTTCGCGCTGTTCAACCTGTGCAGCGCCGGGGACCACATCGTGTCCTCCAGTTCCATCTACGGCGGCACCTTCAACCTGATCTCGGTCACCATGGCCAAGATGGGCATTACCGCCACCTTCGTCTCCCCCGACTGCACCGGGGAGGAGCTGGACGCCGCGTTCCAGCCCAACACCAAAGCCGTCTTTGGCGAGACCATCGCCAACCCCGCCCTGACCGTGCTGGACATTGAAAAGTTTGCCGCCGCAGCCCACCGCCACGGCGTGCCGCTGATCGTGGACAACACCTTCGCCACCCCCGTGAACTGCCGCCCGCTGGCATGGGGCGCCGACATCGTGACCCATTCCACCACCAAGTACATGGACGGCCACGGCGGCTGCGTGGGCGGCGCCATCGTGGACGGCGGCAAGTTCGACTGGATGGCCCACGCCGACAAATTCCCCGGCCTGACCACCCCTGACGAGAGCTACCACGGCATCACCTACGCCGAGCGCTTTGGCAAAGAGGGGGCTTTCATCACCAAGGCGACAGCCCAGCTGATGCGCGACCTGGGCTGCGTACAGAGCCCCATGAGCGCCTACATGCTCAACCTGGGGCTGGAAAGCCTGCATGTGCGGATGGCCCGCCACTGTGAAAACGCCCAGGCCGTGGCCGAGTTCCTGGCCGCCCACCCCAAGATCGCCTACGTCAACTACTGCGGGCTGCCCGGCGATAAATACCACGCACTGGCCGAGAAGTATCTGCCCAACGGCTCCTGCGGCGTCGTCAGCTTCGGCGTCAAAGGCGGCCGCGCCGCTGCCGCCAGCTTTATGGGGCATCTGAAAGTAGCCGCCATCGAGACCCACGTGGCCGACGCCCGCACCTGCTGCCTGCACCCTGCGAGCAGTACCCACCGCCAGATGAATGACGAACAGCTGCTGGCCGCCGGCGTCATGCCCGACCTGGTCCGCATGAGCTGCGGCCTGGAGGACAAGCAGGACCTGATCAACGATATCGCCCAGGCGCTGGATCAGATCTGAGCCCAGCCTTGGAACAGGGAGCCATATTATGCCGCTTATCATTCCCAAAGAACTGCCCGCCTATGAAGCGCTCTCCCAGGAGAACGTCTTTGTCATGCACCGGGAACGCGCCCGGAGCCAGAATATCCGCCCGCTGCGCATCCTGATCCTCAACCTGATGCCCACCAAGATCGTGACCGAGACCCAGCTGGCCCGCCTGCTGGCCAACAGCCCGCTGCAGGTGCAGATCACCCTGCTGCAGACGGCCACCCACGACCCGGCCCATACCTCGCCGGAGCACATGAAGGCCTTTTACAAGACTTTCGACAAGGTCCGCCACGAACGTTACGACGGCATGATCATCACCGGCGCGCCGCTGGAGGATCTGGACTATGACCAGGTGGATTACTGGGACGAACTGTGCGAGATCATGGAGTATACCAAAGAAAACGTCTACTCCACGATCCACCTGTGCTGGGGCGCTCTGGCCGGGCTGTATTACCACTTCGGCATCCCCAAGGTGCATCTGCCCCAAAAAATGTTCGGCGTGTTCGAGCATCATGTGACGCGCCCCTCCAACCCGCTGGTGCGCGGCTTTGACGAGGTGTTTTACGCCCCCCACAGCCGCTGGGCCGGGGTGGGCCGGGCCGCCATCGACGCCTGCCCCGACCTGCGCATCCTGGCGGAGAGCGACGAGGCCGGGCCCATGCTGCTTTCCACCGAATCCGGGCGGCAGATCTTCGTCATCGGCCACCCCGAGTACGACAAGTACACGCTGGACACCGAGTACAAGCGCGACGTGGCCGCCGGGAAGCCCATCAGCATCCCCTGCAACTACTACCCGGACGACGATCCCGCCCGCGACCCGCTGTTCCGCTGGCGCGCCCACGGGTATCTCCTGTACACCAACTGGCTCAACTACTATGTCTATCAGGACACCCCCTACGACCTGAGCCAGCTCAAAGCCCTGAAGAAATGAGGAGCCGCCATGGCCAAGATCAGCGCCTGCATCGTGGCGTACTGTAATTATGACGAAGTCTGCGCCGCCGTGCGCAGCATCCTGCGGCACACCCCCTCCCCCACGCTGGCCCTGTATGTGGTGGACAACGGCAGCCCCGACGGCTGCGGCCGGCAGCTGGCCGGGACGGACTTTGGCGACCCGCGGGTGACTGTGCTGCCGCTGCCGGAAAACCTCGGCTTCGGCAAGGGGCACAACGCCGTGCTGGACCGGCTGGACAGCGACGTGCATTTTATTTTGAACCCGGACATCCTGCTGACCGGGAACGTGCTGGAACCCATGGCCGACTGGCTGCTGGCCACCCCGGACGCCGTGCTGGCCACGCCCCAGCTGTATTTCCCGGACGGCAGGCTGCAGGCGCTGCCCCGGCGCAAACCCACCCCCTGGCTGCTGCTGGCCCGCCAGCTGGCCCCCCGCTTCGGCGGGATCTTTCAAAAAGCCGACGACCACTACACCATGCAGGACGAGGACCTGACCCGGCCCCGCCGCATCGAGTTCTGCACCGGCAGCTTCATGGCCGCGCGCACCAATGTGCTGAAACGCATCGGCGGGTTCGACCCCGACTACTTCATGTATGTGGAGGACGCCGACCTGACCCAGCGTTTTCTGCGGGAGGGCGAAGTCTGGCTGGCGCCGCAGTTTTCGGCCATCCACGCCTGGCACCGCGCCCCCATGCGGGACGCGGGCAAGTTCAGGATGCAGCTGGCGAGCATGGGCCTATACTTCAAAAAATGGGGCTGCGGCAAAGGGGCCCTGTAAGGCTTGACAAACGTTGTCGGAATATGATACAGTGAACACAACGAACTGTTGACCGACGGATCAGTGGGTTCACCACAGGGGAGGCAGTTTGAGTGAAAGGCCGACCGTCTGGGCTGCATGCACGCTGCACGTGTATGCAGCCCTTTATTTGTAGCACACAGGAGGTATTGCCGATGTTGAGCGACATTGAAATTGCGCAGGCCGCGCAGATGCAGCCGATCACCGAGATCGCAGCCAAACTGGGGCTGGAGGGGCAGAGCGTGATCCCCTACGGCCACTACAAGGCCAAGATCGACCACCGCCTTGCCAAAGAGGACCGCCCCGAGGGCAGGCTGATCCTGGTGACGGCCATCAGCCCCACCCCCGCCGGGGAGGGCAAGACCACCACCAGCGTGGGCCTGGCCGACGCCATGAACGCCCTGGGCAAAAAGACCATGCTCTGCCTGCGTGAGCCTTCTCTGGGCCCGGTTTTCGGCATCAAGGGCGGCGCGGCCGGCGGCGGCTACGCCCAGGTGGTGCCCATGGAGGACATCAACCTGCACTTCACCGGCGACATCCACGCCATCGGCACGGCCAACAACCTGCTGGCGGCCATGATCGACAACTCCATCCAGCAGGGCAACCCGCTGAACATCGACCCCCGCCGCATCACCTGGAAGCGCTGCATGGATATGAACGACCGCCAGCTGCGCTTTATCGTGGACGGCCTGGGCGGCAAGGTCAACGGCACCCCGCGGGAGGACGGCTTCGACATCACCGTAGCCAGCGAGATCATGGCCATCTTCTGTCTGGCCCGGGATCTGGCCGATCTGAAAGAGCGGCTTTCCCGCATCGTCTGCGCCTACACCTACGACGGCCGGCCCGTCACTGCCGGGCAGATCGGTGCGGCGGGCGCCATGACCGCCCTGCTCAAAGACGCGCTGGACCCCAACCTGGTCCAGACGCTGGAGCACAACCCCGCCATCATCCACGGCGGCCCCTTTGCCAACATCGCCCACGGCTGCAACAGCGTCATCGCCACCAAACTGAGCCTGAAACTGGCCGACTATGTGGTGACCGAGGCAGGGTTCGGCGCCGACCTGGGCGCCGAGAAGTTCCTGGACATCAAGTGCCGGTATGCCGGACTGAACCCCGCCGCGGTGGTACTGGTGGCCACCGTGCGGGCGCTGAAATCCCATGGCGGCGTGGCCAAGCCCGACCTGAACAAGCCCAATGTGGAGGCCGTCAAGGCCGGGTCCGTGAACCTGGAACGCCATATCGAGAACCTGCGCAATTTCGGGCTGCCGGTGTGCGTGGCGATCAACGCCTTCCCCACCGACACACAGGAAGAGATGGACGCCATCCACGCCGTCTGCGAGAAAGCCGGCGTGCCCTGCGCCTTGTCCGAAGTATTCGCCAAGGGCGGTGAAGGCGGCAAGGCCCTGGCCGAGACCGTGCTTTCCATCCTGGACGACAGCGCCCGGGTGCGTTTCACCTATGAGTTGGGCGCTTCCCTGCCCGAGAAGATCGAGGCGGTGGCGAAGAAGATCTACCGCGCGGGCGGTGTTTCCTACAGTGCCGCCGCCAAAAAAACGCTGGACGAACTGGCGGCCCTGGGCTACGGCGGGCTGCCGGTCTGCATCGCCAAGACCCAGTATTCCTTCAGCGACAACGCCAAGCTGATCGCCGCGCCGGAAGGGTTCACCCTCAACGTGCGGGAAGTGCGCCTGTCCGCAGGCGCCGGGTTCGTGGTGGTGGTCTGCGGCAGCATCATGACGATGCCCGGCCTGCCCAAGCACCCTGCCGCGATGGACATTGACGTTACGCCCGACGGCAAGATCAGCGGCCTGTTCTGAGCCTGCCTGCCGCTTCCGATCCCATACAAAGACCCTCCCGGAGCAGCGTGAACCGCCCCGGGAGGGTCTTTCCTGTTTTCTGCAGATCCGGGCGTTCCCCGGTCCCGCGCGGTCAGTCCGGCGCTTCGGCGTTCCCGGCGTTCTCCCTGCTTTCCGCGGCGCGGTCCTCGGTCGCGTAGAGATGCGCCACGTCGGGCGCCAGCTGCCCGCCGGGCAGTTTCTGGCCGAAGGACGGCACAAAGAAGAAGCGGCGGATGATGAAGATCAGCGCGATGGCCCCTACGCTGACCAGGTTCTGCACCGCGTCCTCATGCCCGACGATCATATGGCGGGCAATGGCATAGAGCAGCACTTCCAGCACGCTGCCGGGGCTGTGCTTGGCCAGCATCTTGATGAATTCGATCCCGATGACGATGTCCAGCGCGCGGGTCAGAAAATCATAGATCTCCACCCCGTCGCCGTCCACGAACAGTTCGGGGATGCACCGAACCAGCGGCACGATGCTGATAAGCAGCGCGACCAGCACGATGCCGGACAGCACGATCTCCAGCAGGGCGGCCGCTTCCGCGATCTGGTCGCGAAAGACCCGTTTGACGCGCTCCTCCCGGCGATGCAGGCCGGTCCGGCTCAGGCGGGTGTTCAGCAGGTTCATGGCGGCGATTCCTCCTCGGCGTGTTTTTTGTATTGTAGCATATTTCCCCGCCGCGCGCCACAAAAATCTGCCGCCTTTTCCCGGTTTCCGATAAAGTCATACCTTTGCCGCGCCCCCCTTATCAAATATGACAAAAAGCGCCGGGGAAAATCCGCCCCTGTGGTTTTTTGGCTGAAAAAAGCATCCCTGTCTTGCTTTTTTGGCCCGCACGCCTTACACTAATTTTACAAGGGCACTTTACTTCTTTATAAAGGGGGAGCTTCCGTGCAAGACTCGCTGTGGCGTCTTGGTTCTTTTCACGGGGGTTTTGTACCCTGTTTTCCGTTTATACAGATCCCAGCAGCGCAGTGTACCGTTTTGCCGGCCGCTGCGCTCTTTTTATCTGGTGTTTGATCAGGAAAGGAGCTTACCAATGAAAAAAGTAGCGATCATCATGGGTTCGGACAGCGACTGGGGCGTCGTGAAGGGCGCCTGCACCGTGCTGAAGGAATTCGGCGTACCCTATGAGGCCCATGTTCTCTCGGCCCATCGCACCCCGGAAGCCGCCTCTGCCTTTGCCAAGGCTGCCCGCGCCAACGGGTACGGCGTGATCCTGTGCGCCGCCGGCATGGCCGCCCACCTGGCCGGCGCCTTTGCCGCCAACACCACCCTGCCGGTCATCGGCATTCCCATGAAGGGCGGCGCGCTCGACGGCCTGGACGCCCTGCTGGCCACCGTACAGATGCCCAGCGGGTTCCCGGTGGCGACCGTAGCGCTGAACGGCGCGAAAAACGCCGCCTACCTGGCCGTTGCGATCCTGGCCGTAGCCGATGAATCGCTGGCTGAAAAGCTGGAACAGTTCCGCGCCGACACCGCCGCAGCCATCGCCAAGAAGGACGCGGCCATCGCCGCCGAGGCCGCCGCGCTGTAAACAGCGTCTTGCACACCGCCACAAAACGGGGTACAATACAATTATGATCGTACCACCGTTTTTACACATTACATAAAGGGAGCGTTTAACATGAATTACGAAGTCAAAGAACAGCTGTACGAAGGCAAGGCCAAGAAAGTATTTGCGACCAACGACCCCGGCATCGTCATGGTCCATTACAAGGACGACGCCACCGCGGGCGACGGCGAGAAGAAGGGCACCATCCGCGACAAGGGCATCGTGAACAACAAGCTGTCCAACGCCCTGATGCAGAAGCTGGAAAAAGAGGGCGTCCCCACCCATTACGTGGAGGAGATCAACGACCGCGACACCTTCGTGAAGAAGGTGGACATCGTGCCGCTGGAGGTCATCATCCGCAACGTGGCCGCCGGGCATTTCAGCCTGCGCATGGGCGTGCCCGAAGGCACCCCCTTCAAGACCCCCATCCTGGAGTTCAGCTACAAGAACGACGACCTGCACGACCCCTTCATCAACCACTACTACGCCCTGGCCCTCGACCTGGCCACCCAGGAAGAGATCGACACCATCACCAAGTACGCCTTCAAAGTCAATGAAGTGCTGAAAAAGATCCTGCTGGATGCCAACATCCGCCTGATCGACTTCAAGCTGGAGTTCGGCCGCCTGGCAGACGGCACCATCATCCTGGCGGATGAGATCAGCCCCGACACCTGCCGTTTCTGGGACGCCACCACCGGCGCCCACCTG
>DXBF01000018.1 GCA_019116705.1 Candidatus Gemmiger avistercoris | reverse complement strand
GGAACTTTTCGCTCCCGAAACCCGTTCCAGGCTGTACCTATGCGGTTTTCCGGCTTGCCGTCCCGCGCTCCCGCGCCGGACAGCTTGACTATAATACCACCCGGGCTCCCCTTTGTCAACACCTTTTTTCGATTTTTTCGACAAATTTCTTCCCGCTCTTTTGGGCACTCTGTATATCGTGCATCCCGCCCCACCCGACCACAAGAGGGGGATTTTTGGGGGCAGGCGGGGGTGGGCCTTGCCACGAACGGACTGGGTTTGCATCCCTGTTCCCTCATTCCGTAGGGCGGGGTCTTGACCCCGCCGTGAGGTTTTTCCTTTGCCCGCAACATTCCTGGCTGCGGGAACGTTCCCCGGGCGGCCTGCAGGCCGCCCCTACATCCAATGGTAAATCGGACGATTCGGCGGAAAAGCCGCGCCTGCCGGAACGTTCCTGCAGCGGGGTCCAGACCCCGCCCTACAAACCTACGGAAGATCCGAATGACCCGCAAAACCACGATCATAAGGCAGTCCGGGGAAATCCACAACAATTCCAAGCCAAAACCACAAACCACAAATTGCATCTTCGTTATTATATGGGAGTCCCTGGGGCCCGCCGGGCAAACTTGCAAAGGTTTTACTTGCGGTTTGGCTGCCGAGGGCTTATACTGGTAGACAGAACAATACAGGGACGGGCATTGCCAATGATGAAGATCTACCGTACAAAGGATAAACTGCTGACGGTCGCAGACGATATGAGCGAGGGCTCCTGGGTCTGCCTGACCGCCCCCACCGAAAGTGAGGTGCGCCGGGTCGCCGCCACGCTGGACATTGAACCTTCCGACCTGTTTGCCGCCACCGACCCGGAAGAATCGGCGCGCATCAGCCTGGAGGACGGCTATACCGTCATCATCGTGGACATCCCCTACCAGATCCCGGGTTCCGACCAGGGGGTCTATTCCACCATCCCCATGGGCA
The DNA here is from genome assembly GCA_019116705.1 of Candidatus Gemmiger avistercoris. Lineage (GTDB taxonomy): Bacteria > Bacillota > Clostridia > Oscillospirales > Ruminococcaceae > Gemmiger > Gemmiger avistercoris. Next base: position 23,072 of record DXBF01000018.1, on the reverse strand, counting down.
TCCTGCTGACCCAGGAACTGGTGGTCACCGTCTGTTCGGTGGACACACCGGTCATCGGGGATTTTTCCTCCTGCCGGGTCAAGGGCTTTTCCACCCGGAAAAAGATGCGTTTCGTCTACCAGCTTTTGTACCGGGCGGCCACCATGTACCAGCAGGAACTGCGTCTGATCGACCGCCGCCGGCAGGCGCTGGAAAAGAATCTCTCCGGCGACCTGCGGGACAGCGACCTGGTGGAACTGCACGGCCTGGAATCCACGCTGGTCTATTTTGCCACCAGTCTGCGGGCCAACGCCACGGTATTGAGCCGCCTGACCCGCTACCGGCGGCTGGAACAGTACCCCGACGACCGGGAACTGCTGGACGATGTGATCGTAGAGATCCAGCAGGCCATCGAGATGACCAGCATCTACCGCGACGATATTAAAGGTACGCGGGAACTGTTCAGTTCGATTTTGGACAACCGCCTGAACAACGCCATGAAATACCTGACCAGCATCACCCTGCTGATGGCCGTGCCCACGGTCGTCAGCGGCTTATATGGCATGAACGTATCTTCCGAGGGCATGCCGTTCGCCAGCAGTCAGGCCGGGTTCGCTATCGTACTGGGGTTGACGCTGGTGATCTGCGGTGTGACCGCCTGGTTCCTGCACAAGAAACACATGCTGTGAAAGCCCCCTCCGCCCGAAAAAAGCGGGCGGGGGTTTTCTTTTGCCTTCTCCCTGTGGTATAATAGTAAAACGTATGGAGTTTTCTCCTGGTTGGAATAGCGAAAACCTGGCAAAAGGGAAAGGAATACAGGCATGTGTGGTTTTGTTGGTTTTACCGGCCTGCGCGCCGGGCGTGAAGCGATCCTGCACAAGATGGCGGACCGCATCATCCACCGCGGGCCGGATATGGAGGGCTACCACCTGAGCGGCGACACCCCCGCCACCGCGGTGGCGCTGGGCTTCCGCCGGCTGAGCATCATTGATCTGGCGGCGGGCCGCCAGCCGATGTACAACGAGGACGGCAGCGTGGTCTGCGTGTTCAACGGCGAGATCTACAACTTTATGGACCTGCGCGCCGAACTGCAGGCCAAAGGCCACATCTTCAAGACCCACTGCGACACCGAGGTGATCCTGCACGGGTACGAGGAGTACGGCACCCGGCTGGCCGCCATGCTGCGGGGCATGTTCGCCTTTGTGGTGTACGATACCCGGACCCACGCCCTGTACGGCGCGCGGGACATGTTCGGCATCAAGCCCTTCTACTACACCCGGACGGATGCGGGCGAACTGGTGTTCGGCTCCGAGATCAAGAGCCTGCTGGAGCACCCCGGCTTCCGCCGGGAGGTCAACCCCGAGGCCCTGCGCCCCTACCTGACCTTCCAGTACAGCGCCCTGAACGAGACGTTCTTCAAGGGCACCTACAAGCTGCCACCGGCCCACTGGTTCACCTGGCAGGACGGCGAGCTGCACATCGAGCGCTACTGGGACGCCGACTTCCGCCACAAGACCGCCAAGAGCTTTGACGAGTGCGCCGCCGAGATCGACGCCCGGGTGCGGGAATCGGTGGCGGCCCACCGCATCAGCGACGTGAAGGTGGGGTCCTTCCTCTCGGGCGGCGTCGATTCCAGCTATATCACCGCCTGCCTGATGCCCGACGACACCTTCTCGGTAGGGTTCGAGACGCCCGGCGGCGGCCACAAATTCGACGAGACCAGCGAGGCAGCCGAGCTTTCGGCCCGGCTGCACATCCACAACTTCCGGGAGATGCTCACCAAGGAACAGTGCCTGGACGCCTTTGCGGACATCCAGTACCACATGGACGAGCCCCAGTCCAACCCTTCGTCGGTGCCGCTGTACTTTTTGTGCCAGCTGGCCCGCCGCCACGTGACGGTGGTGCTTTCGGGCGAGGGCGCCGACGAGATCTACGCCGGGTACGAGTGGTACGCCGACACGCCCATGATGCAGAAATACAAACGCCTGCCCGCCGGGCTGCGCCATCTGGCCAGCGGCGTCAGCCAACGCCTGCCCTACTTCAAGGGGCATGACTTCCTTATAAAAGGAAGCGGCCGCCCGGAGGACTGGTTCATCGGCCAGGCCCTGGTTTTTACCGAGCAGGAAGCCCGCGGCATCCTCAAGCCCAAGTACCGCGTGGGCCCCACCGCCCGGGAGGTGGCCGCCCCCTTCTACGACCGGGTGAAGGACCTGCCGGAACTGGAGAAAAAGCAGTACCTGGACCTGAACCTGTGGCTGCCGGGGGACATCCTGCTCAAAGCCGACAAGATGAGCATGGCCCACAGCCTGGAACTGCGGGTGCCCTACCTGGACCGCGCGGTTCTGCAGGAGGCTTTGACCTACCCGGCCGACTACAAGATCGCCGGGGACACCAAGGCCGTGCTGCGCGCCGCCGCCAACCGCACCCTGCCCGACGCCTGGGCCAACCGCACCAAGAAAGGGTTCCCGGTGCCCATCGCCAAATGGCTGGAGGACCCCGCCTTTGCCGCCCGGGTGCGCGCCCGGTTCGAGAGCGACGTGGCCGCCGAATACTTCGACCAGGACAAGCTGCTGGCCATGCTGGACGACCCGCGCCACGAGCGCCGCAAGGTCTGGACGGCCTACACCTTCCTGACCTGGCACGAACAGTTCTTTGAGAAGTGGGCGTGACGAAGTCAAAAGGGGACGCACCCGCGCACTGACACCGCAGTGTCCGCCGACGGCGACATTTTAAAAACGCTTCTTCTGCCAACAAGGAGATGTACCTTTTCTATGAAAAACACCGATCTGATCCCCGTATTCCTGGGCGCCGATTTGAACTGCTACAACTTCGCCCGCGCCTTCCATGAGGCCTACGGCGTGGTCAGCTACGCCTTCGGCCGCTACGCCATGGCGCCCACCAAGTACTCCCGCATCGTAAAGTTCACCATCGTGCCCGACATCGACAACGAGACCACCATGCTGCGGGTGCTGCGCGACTTTGCCGCCAAGCACCCCGACAAGCGGCTTTACCTGTTCGGCTGCACCGACGACTACGCGGCCATGATCATCCGCCGCAAGGCCGAACTGCCGGAGTATATCGCCCCCGGCCCCGCCGCCGGCCTCTACGGCTCCATCCAGAAAAAGGCCGAGTTCTACGAGGTATGCGACAAGTTCGGCATCCCCTACCCCGCCACCCGGGTGCTGACCGCCCCGGCGGCGGCCGACGCCCTGACCGCTGCGGCGCTGGGCTTCGAGTACCCCATCATCGTCAAGCCCTCCTCCAGCGTGGACTACTGGAAGTTCCCCTTCGACGGCATGAAGAAGGTCTACACCGCCCATTCGCCTGAGGAAGCGGCGGCCATCGTGCGGGAGATCTATGATTCCGGCTACCCGGACAAGATGATCCTGCAGGAGATGATCCCCGGCGGCGACGACCACATGCGGGTGCTGACGGCCTTCTCCGACCAGAACGGCAAGGTGCGGGCCATGTGCCTGGGCCATACGATGGTGGAGGAACACACCCCCCACGGGCTGGGCAACCATGCCGCCATCGTGTCCGAGGACACCACCGCCCTGCCGCTGGTGGAAAACATCCGCCGGATGCTGGAAGCCTGCCACTACACGGGCTTTTCCAACTTCGACATCAAGTGGTCGGGCAAGCCGGGGGATTTCCGCGTGTTTGAGATCAACCTGCGCCAGGGCCGCAGCAACTACTATGTGACGGCCGCCGGGCTGAACATCGCCAAGCTGGTGGTGGAAAAGTGGTCCGACGGCGGCAATGACTGCGTGCTGAACCGCAAGGAAGTTTTCTGGCACCATGTGCCCGCCAAAGTCGCCTTTACCTATACTGAGGACAAGAAACTGGTGGCCCACGCCCAGGGCTTGAAGGCCCAGGGCAAGGAAGCCTGTTCGCTGCTGTACGGCCCCGACCTGCGGCTGAACCCGCTGCGCACCGCCTGCGTGCTGGAACAGCTGCGCCGCCAGTTCAAAAAATTCAAGATCTACTACCCGAAAGGCTGATCCACCCATGAAACTGAACGATCTGGTGCGTCGGATCGAACACACCGGCGCTTCGGACGCCGAGATCGGCGCCATCACCTACGATTCCCGCAAAGCAGGGCCGGGTTCGCTGTTCGTCTGCCTGGTGGGCGCCTGGATGGACGGCCATACCTTCGCCCGCAGCGCCTACGACCGGGGCTGCCGGGCTTTCCTGGCGGAACACCCGCTGGACCTGCCCGCCGACGCGGCGCAGATCCTCACGGACAACACCCGCGCCGCGCTGGCCGTCATCGGGGCGGATTTTTACGGCAACCCCGCCAGGGAACTGCACCTCATCGGCATCACCGGCACCAAGGGCAAGACCACCACGGCGCTGCTGACCGCCGCCATCCTCAACGAAGCGGGGCTGCCCTGCGCCTACATCGGTTCCAACGGCGTGGACATCGCCGGGGAGCACGAGTCCACCGCCAACACCACGCCCGAAAGCCTGGAACTGCACCGCCTGTTCCGCAAAATGGTGGACGCGGGGGTGCATCACGCCGTGTTGGAGGTGAGCAGCCAGGCGCTGGCCCATCACCGGGTGGACGGCGTGCCCTTTGAGGCCGTGGCTTTCACCAACCTGTCGGAAGATCACATCGGCCCCGGCGAACACCCGGATTTTGAGGATTACAAGAACGCCAAGCGCCGCCTGTTCGCCTGCTACGACGCCCGGGTGATGGTCTACAACGCCGACGATCCGGCCAGCGCCTACATGCGCGCGCCCTTCCGCGGGCAGCAGGTCAGTTTCGGCGTGCGCAGTCCGGCGGACTACCGCGCCGGCGGGCTGGCCCCCTTCCGCAGCGCCACCGCCCTGGGGGTGGATTTCGTCTGCGAGCACGGCGGGGAACGCACCCCCGTACGGGTGCTGTCGCCGGGGGCGTTCAGCGCCTCCGACGCGCTGTGCGCCATCGCCCTGTGCGGGGCGTTCGGCGTCACGCCCGCTCAGGCCGCCCGGGCCCTGGCCCACACCACGGTGCGGGGCCGGTTCGAGGTGGTGGAGGGCCTGCCGGGGCGCATCTTCCTGGTGGACTACTCCCACAACGGCCTGGCCCTGACCAGCGCCCTCAAAACGCTGCGGGCCTACCATCCCGAACGCCTGATCTGCGTGTTCGGTTCGGTGGGCGGCCGCACCCAGGTGCGCCGCCGGGAACTGGCCGAAGCCGCCAGCGCCGGGGCGGATTACAGCATCCTGACCAGCGACAACCCGGATTTCGAGGACCCCATGGCCATCCTGCGGGACATTGACTCCTGGATGGCCCCCGACGCCCACTATGAGCTGATCCCCGACCGGGCCGAAGCCATCCGCGCGGCGGTGGCCATGTCCCGGGAGGGCGACATCGTGCTGTTCGCGGGCAAAGGGCACGAGGATTACCAGATCGTCCAGGGCAAAAAACTCCATTTCGTGGAGCGGGACCTGATCCGTGAAGCCTGCCGGTTACTTTCTTGAAAGAAAGTAACCAAAGAACTTTGAATGGCTCGACCCGTGATGTGACGGTTGATCCGTAGGGCGGGGGCTTGACCCTTCCGCAACACACGGCCCCTTTCTTCCGGCCTATGCCGCCCAACCCAGCCGGGCCTTTGCCCCGCCAACACACATTTGCCATTTCGACCCGGGGAACGCTGCAAAATGCGATCTTCCCGGGTCGTTTTCTTATATAGAGAAAGGAGGGCGTTTTCTATGTACCGGGTACTATTGATCGACGATGACCGGGACCTCTGCGCACTGATCCGCCAATGCGCCCTGGCCGACGGGATGGACGTGGAACCCTGCCACAGCGGGCGGGAAGGGTTGGAACAGCTGCGGCGGCAGGCGTATCAGCTGGTGGTGCTGGACCTCATGCTGCCCGGCATGGATGGCTTTGCCGTCCTGGACGAAATCCGCGCCGCCAGCCGCCTGCCGGTGCTGATGTTGACCGCCCGGGACGACAGTTCCTCCAAAGTACGCGGGCTGCGGGCCGGAGCCGACGATTACCTGACCAAACCCTTCCTGATGGAAGAACTGACCGCCCGCATGGCGTCCCTGATCCGGCGGTATACCCGGTTCAACCAGCCCCAGGACCCGCCGGGCAAACTGCATTATACCGGGTTGGAGATCGACCCGGAAGGGCGCTGCATCACCACAGCGGGCGGGACGTTCGAGCTGCCCCGCCGGGAATTTGATGTGCTGATGCTGCTGGCCCGCCACCAGGGACGCATCCTGACCAAACAGCAGATTTACGAAGCGGTCTGGCAGGAACCGTACTGCTATGATGACAGCAACATCATGGCCGTCATCAGCCGCCTGCGCAAAAAACTGGAGAGCGCCCCCGGCGCCCCGCAGTACATCCAGACCATCAAGGGGATCGGCTACCGCTTCAACCGGGAGGTGTAACGCAGATGGAACTTGTGGCGTTCGTATTCGCTTTCTCCGCCGCAGCGGCAGCCCTGGCCGCCTGCGCCGCTTTGCACCGCACCCGCCAAAAGCTGGCCGAGATCGAGCGCGCTGTGGCCGATATCCGTTCGGGCAACGGCTGCCGCCGTATTCTGGCCCGCCCCGGGGAACCGGCCGCCGCGCTGGTCTATGAGATCAACGACATCGTGCAAAACTACGAGGGCCGCCTGGCCGCCCTGCAGACCGCCCAGGAAGCCAACCGGCAGCTGATGACCAGCCTTTCCCACGACGTGCGCACGCCGCTGACCACCCTCATCGGCGCGCTGGACGCCGCCCACCGTGGTTTGCTCACCGGGCAGGCCCGTGAGGAATCCCTGGACGCCGCCCGGCGCAAAGCCCACGAGTTGAAAAACTATGTGGACGCGCTGTTCGACTGGTTCAAGCTCAACTCCGGCGAATTTTCCCTGCAGCCCCGCCCGGTGGAAGCGGTAGAACTGACCCGGAACTTTCTGGCCGACTGGGTCCCGCTGTGGGAAGAACAGGGCATGAACTACCGGCTGCAGATTCCGGAAGGGCCTTTCCGGGCGGCGCTGGACCCCGATGCCTACCGCCGGATACTGAACAATCTGCTGCAGAACGCCCTGACCCACAGCCGGGCACAGTGTACCTCCGTCACCCTCACCGCCCGGGACGGGGCGCTGGAAGTACAGGTGGCCGACGACGGCGTGGGCATCCCCGCCGAAGCGCTGCCCCATATCTTTGAACGGCTCTACAAAGGCGACGCCAGCCGCGGCAGCCGCGGCAGCGGCCTGGGGCTTTCCATCGCCCGCCAGCTGGCCCTGTGCATGGGCGGCTCACTCACGGCAGCCAGCACCCCCGGCAAGGGGGCCGTTTTCACGTTGCAGTTCCCGCTGCTGGCAGACTGAAAACAGCCGCCCGGCGCGCAAAAGTACGGCAGCCAGACCCCGCAGCAACCCTCCCGGCAACTGCCCCGGAGGGTCTTTTTTGTTGGCAGCGGCATTTTGCAAGGGGGATGCAAGGTTGCTGTCAGGTTCCTGCAAGGTTGCCGTGCTATACTGTGGAAAAAGGAGGTCTTGCCATGGAACCGTTCGTAATACAGACCCACCGCCTGACCAAACAGTACGGCGGGCAGGCCGGTGTGTTTGATCTGGACCTGCACGTGCGCCGGGGCACCATCTACGGCCTGCTGGGCCGCAACGGCGCAGGCAAAAGCACAACGATGAAACTGCTGCTGGGCCTGACGCCGCCCACCGCGGGCGAGGTGCTGCTGTGGGGCACGCCGCTGCGCGGGCACGAGGGCGAACTGCTGCCGCGCATTGGCAGCATGATCGAAGCGCCGGGGTTTTACCCCAACCTGACCGGCACCGAGAATTTGCAGCTGTTCGCTGCCCTGCGGGGCATCCCCCGCCGCAGCGCCGTGCAGGATGCGCTGGAACTGGTGGGCCTGCCCTACCGGGACCGCAAGCGGTTCAGCCAGTATTCCATGGGCATGAAACAGCGGCTGGCCATTGCGCTGGCCGTACTGCACGACCCCGAACTGCTGATCCTGGACGAGCCGGTGAACGGCCTGGACCCCATCGGCATCGCCGAAATGCGGGATTTTATCCGCCGTTTGTGCAAAGAACAGGGCAAAACGGTCCTGCTTTCCAGCCATATCCTGTCCGAGGTGGCGCTGCTGGCCGACGATGTGGGCATCATCGACCACGGCCGCCTGTTGGAGGAAGAAAGCATGGCCGTGCTGGAAAAGAAAAACCGGCAATATATACGGCTGGATGTTTCGGACGCGGCACAGGCCGCCCACCTGCTGGAGAACACGCTGGGCATCCGGGATTTCACGGCGGAGGACGACCACACGCTCTGCGTCTACGACCTGCGGTCCGACCCCGCCCGGCTGGCGCAGGCCCTGCAGGAACAGGGCATCGCCCTGACCGAACTGCACCGCTGCCAGGACACGCTGGAAGATTACTTCAAGCGCGTGACAGGGGGTGCGGGCCTTGGTTGAACTAATCCGCTGTGAGTTCTGCAAACTCAAACGCCGCCGGGTCCTGTGGCTGCTGGCTTTCGCCGCCTGCCTGTTCCCGGTGCCGGTGGTGCTGCTGTCAGGCAGCAGCGGCGGCGGTGTGGAAGGCGCTTTTGAGACCGCCAGCCTGATCCTGCTTTCCTGGATCGGCGTGCCGTTGATGGTTCCTTTTCTGGCGGGCCTTCTGGCCGCGCTGCTGTTCTGCACCGAGCAGGACAACGGCACATTGAAAAACCTGTACACCATCCCCGTGCGCCCCGCGGTGCTGGCGCTGGCCAAAGTCGCCGTCATTTTTCTGCTGGCGGTCGTATTCACACTGCTGACGTTCCTGGCTGCGTTGGCGGCGGCGGTAGGGTTCGGCTTCTCGGTGGCAGGGCTTGCCCGCAAGCTGGCCGCCGCCGTGCTGGCCGGACTGTTTTACGCGGCGCTCTCCTTACCTGCGGTCTTTCTGGTGCTCTGGCTGCGGCGCGGCATGTTGCTCTCGGTACTGCTGTCCGGCGTATATGCCGTCGTGTTGGAAACGATGGTCTGGCGCGAAGTGTACGCCATCAGCAACGGGCGGACCCCCGATTGGGCAGACCCTTCGCTTTGGACGCCGCCGGTGCTTATCTTCCGCTGGTATCCCGGCTTTGTTTCCTCTGTGGCGGATACGGCTGAAATAACCGCGCAGGATCTGTTTTTTCTGGTGCCGACCTGGCAGGTAGCGACGGCCTGCGCTGCCGTGACCGCCCTCTGCCTGCCGCTGATCCTGTGGGTCTGGAAACGGCGGGAGGTGTGACCATGAAACGCACCCTGACACAGACCGCGCTGGAATTCTGCAAGCTGCGCGGCACCGGCCTGTGGCTGGTGGCCCTGCTTTCCGGCATGGCGGCCATCTTCCTCAGCCTGTATCTGGTGGTAGCCGACCAGGGCACCGCCTACACGTTCGCGCTCTTCACAGGCAATATCATCTCCAACACCCAAAGCGAACTGCTTCCCTGCACTGCCGTCTTTCTGCTGGGGCAGATGATGGAACGGGAACGCACCTGCGGCGCCCTGAAAAACCTGCTGGCGGTGCCCCTGACCTTCCGGCGGCTGCTGGGGGTCAAAGCGGCGGCCTGCGCGGTCATGACCCTGCTGTACAGCGCGGCGCAGTGGGCCTTTGCCCTGGCCGCCGCCTGTGCGCTGGGGCTGCCGGGGCTGGACTCCGCCGCCGCGGGGCGGGCCTTCGTCTGCATCGCCGGGGCGAACCTGTGCGTCTATCTGGCCGTGCTGCCGGTGGCGGTGCTGGGGGCCCGGTATGCGGGCGGATACGCCCCCGCTACCGCTTTCGCGCTGTTTTACGGTTTTTTCGGCTCGATGATCTCCACCCGCCGCTGGGGCGTTTTTTACCCGACCCTTGCGGGATCTGTGCTTTTCCCGCCGGAGGGCGCCCCGCAGCCCGGCCAAGCGGCCTGCGCGCTGGCCGCCCTGATCGTCATGACGGCGCTGGGCGTCCTGCTGCTGGCCCGTGCCCGCGACCGCAGCCGCTGACAAGGGCAGTCATCTGTACGCAGAGAAAACAGGCCGCTGTCCAGAACCTTCCTCTCCGCAAACACAAACGGCGGGGTCAAGACCCCGCCCTACTGCGCCCCAAGCGAAACAATACGCCGGCAGGCAGCACGGCTGAACGGCAGCTTTACAGGCGGCCTCCCGCGCGTCCAAAACAGTTCGGATAAAAGAAAGAAAAAATACAGTTTGTAATTTCGTTTCCTGCACGGCATCCCGGGCAGGGAGCACAGCAAAAGGGCGGCCGCCCGGGCCGCCCTTTTATTGCTGCTGTGTCTCGTCCTGTGCCGTCTGCCGCTCGGCGAAGGCGATCATCTTGCTGTAGGTCTCCTCGCTCAGATCGTGCTCGATCTTGCAGGCGTCGTGGGCCGCCACGTCGGGGTCTACCCCCAGGGCGACGAAGAACGCCGTCAGTTTGCGGTGGCGGTCATAGATCCGCCGGGCGATGGCCAGGCCGGGTTCCTCCAGGTGGATGTAGCCGTCGCCGTCCATCGAGATATACCCGTTTTCCCGCAGGTTTTTCATCGCCACGCTGACGCTGGGCTTGGAAAACCCCATCGCCACCGCAATGTCGATGGAACGCACCGAGCCCTTCTGTTCCTGCAGCATCAGGATCTTTTCCAGGTAATCTTCTGCCGATTCGTGGATCTTCACCGGCTCAGCCCCTTTCGCTATGGTATTGCCATTACTATACCACGCAGGGCCGTTTTTTGCAACCGCTGGCCCGACAGAAAGGCGCGGGCCCTGCGGCCCGCGCCTTTGTGCGGTCGTTATTACGGGCGGGAATGGGTGCAGTGCCCGCTGCAGCCCTGGCACCCGCCCGGGCACCCGGCGCAGCCGCCGCTGCAGCCGGAACCCCCGCCGCCCGCTTTGCGGGCGCGGTGGAGCAGCCAGCCCGTGCCGCCGAACACCACCGCCGCTACCAGCAGCGTGGGCAGGTTGAAATTGACCGCCAGAAATTCCAGCATGTGGGGCACTCCTTTCAGATCAGGTCAGGATTTGGAGCGGATCAGCTTGCGGGTATCCACACTGACCTCGTTGACGTTTTCGTATTTGTTGGGGCGGACCAGCAGCCAGATGGCCAGCGCCAGGATGGCAGCCGCCACGACGGTGAAGAAGTTGAAGGCCACTTCGCCGGTGATGAGCCCGCCGATCTGGTAGACCACCAGGGAGGTGCAGTAGGCCAGCAGGCACATGTAGCCGATGGCTGCCGCGGTCCACTTGCCGTTGTTCATCTCCCGCTTGATGGCGCCCATGGCCGCGAAGCAGGGGGCGCACAGCAGGTTGAAGATCATGAAGCTGTAGGCCGCCAGCGGGGTGAAGTAAGCCGGGATCTGTGCCCAGATCTCGTCGCCGTTCTCGGAGACTTCGCCCGCGAAGCCGAACAGCACCGCCAGAGTAGAAACCACATTTTCCTTGGCGATCAGGCCGGTGACAGTGCCTACGGTGGCCTGCCAGAAGCCGAAGCCCAGGGGCGCGAAGATAAAGCTGACCGCGCCGCCGATGGACGCCAGCAGGCTGGTGTTGTTATCCTCCACCATGCCGAACTGCCCGTCGGTGAAGCCGAAGCCCTGCAGGAACCACAGCACGATGGTGGACGCCAGGATGACGGTGCCGGCCCGCTTGATGAAGGACCAGCCGCGCTCCCAGGTGGCGCGCAGCACGTTGCCCCAGGCCGGGATGTGGTAGGCGGGCAGTTCCATGACGAAGGGCGCGGGGTCGCCCGCAAAGAGCTTCGTCTTTTTGAGGATGATGCCGGAGACGATGATGGCCGCCATGCCGATGAAGTAGGCCGAGGTGGCCACCAGGCCGGAACCGCCGAACAGCGCGCCCGCGAACAGGCCGATGATGGGCATTTTGGCGCTGCAGGGGATGAAGCAGGTGGTCATGATGGTCATGCGGCGGTCGCGCTCATTCTCGATGGTGCGGGACGCCATGATTCCGGGCACGCCGCAGCCGGTGCCCACCAGCATGGGGATGAAACTTTTGCCGGAAAGGCCGAACTTGCGGAAGATGCGGTCCATGATGAAGGCGACGCGGGCCATGTAGCCGATATCCTCCAGGATGGAGAGCATCAGGAACAGCACCAGCATCTGCGGCACGAAGCCCAGCACCGCGCCCACGCCGGCCACGATGCCGTCGTTGATGAGGCCGATGAGCCAGTCGGCGCAGCCGATGGAAACAAGGAAACCTTCCACCGCCGGGGGCACGATCTTGCCGAAGAGGACGTCGTTGGTCCAGTCGGTGGCCATGGTGCCGAAGGAGAAGCCGGTGCTGCCCATGGCGATGGTGTAGATGGCCGCCATGATCACCGCAAAGATGGGCAGCGCCAGGATGCGGTTGGTGACGATGCGGTCGATCTTGTCCGACAGGGTCAGGTGCTCGGTGCGTTCCTTCTTTTTGACCGCCCGGCTGACCACCGTGTTGATGTAGGCGTAGCGCTGGTTGGTGATGATGCTCTCGGCGTCGTCGTCCATCTCCTTCTCGCAGTCGGCGACGTGCTCGTCGATGTGGCGCAGCAGTTCCGGGTCCAGCCCCAGCTCGGCCTGGACCTTGTCGTCCCGCTCGAACAGCTTGACGGCGTACCACCGCAGGAACCGCGGCTCCACCTTGCCCTGGATGGACTCCTCGATATGGGCGATGGCGTGCTCCACGCTGCCGGTAAAGACATGGGGCAGTTCGCCCGCCTTGCCCTCTTTGGCGGCCTGGACGGCCAGCTCCGCCGCCTGGCGGCTGCCCTCGCCCTTCAGGGCGCTGATCTCGATGGCGCGGCAGCCCAGTTCCTGGCTCAGCCGTTTCAGGTCGATCTTGTCGCCGTTTTTGCGCACCAGATCGATCATGTTCACCGCCATGACCACCGGGATGCCCAGTTCGATCAGTTGGGTGGTCAGGTAGAGGTTGCGCTCGATGTTGGTGCCGTCGATGATGTTGAGGATGGCGTCGGGCTTTTCCCCCACCAGGTAGCCGCGGGCCACCACTTCCTCCAGCGTGTAGGGCGAGAGGGAATAGATGCCGGGCAGGTCCTGGATGACCACGTCGTTGTGGCCCTTGAGGCGGCCCTCCTTCTTTTCCACCGTGACGCCGGGCCAGTTGCCCACGTACTGGTTGGAGCCGGTCAGATCATTGAACAGCGTGGTCTTGCCGCAGTTCGGGTTGCCGGCCAGTGCGATCTTGATTGCCATTGCCAAAATACCCCTTTCTCTATGCCTGGAACCAGGCGCCTGCTTTGGTCACTCGACTTCCACCATGGCGGCGTCGGCCTTGCGGATGCTCAGTTCATAGTTGCGCACCGTCAGTTCCAGCGGGTCGCCCAGAGGGGCCACTTTGCGCAGGTAGACCGCCGTGCCCTTGGTGAGCCCCATGTCCATGATGCGCCGCCGCACCGGACCTTCGCCATGCAGCCGCACCACAGTGGCATGCTCGCCGACTTTGAGATCTTTCAAAGTTTTCATAAGGATACCTCCCCATATATTTCCACCGGGACCCGGCCCGGAATGGACCCGTTCAGGCGACGAGTATGCGCATGGCCAGGGTCTTATCCAGCGCGATGCGGCTTTCCTTGACCTGCAGGATCAGGTTCCCGCCCAGCACATTGACCACGGTGACCGCCTCCCCCACCACAAAGCCCAGCTCGGCCAGGTGCTGGCGCACCTCATCCCGGCCGGTGATCTTCCGGATCGTCAGCGTATCCCCCACTTTTGCCATCGTCAGCGGCATACTTGTCGCTCCCCTTTCCGCGCCCAAAAGTTAGCTTTTGCTAACCTTTGGGGAAAAATGACGCGGCTGCCAGAACAGCCGCCTGCCCGCGCCGCGGTGCGGCGGCGCAGCGTTTTCTTGCAAGTTAGCACCGGCTAATCCCGACCCCCGGAAAAACCGTACCGCAAGGGGAGAGAGCCCTGCCGGTACGGTTCCTGTTCGGGAAAGGGGCCGCAGCCCCGTCTGTGGGTTAGTTCTTGCTAACACCGTTACTATAGCACGCCCGGTTTGGTTTGTCAACAGGGGGGAAGGAATTTTTTTGCAAAGAGGCTGCGCCGCACCGCGGCGGGGGCAAGCCCCCGCCCTACAGCTTTACAATGATTCCGAATGGAAATTATAAATTGCCAATCCCCATCAGGCGTAGGGGCCTTGCGCGGCAAACGCCAAAACCACGCCTGCCGTCGCGGGGTCCTGCCTTGCCCGCCATGCCCCCTCCCCCGGCAAACAAAACAGAGGGGCGGCGGCTTCACGCCGCCGCCCCTCTGTCAAGGACGATCGCTCAATAGTTCTTGCTCTTCAGTTCAAAATACGCCTGCGGATGCGCGCACACCGGGCACTTGACCGGCGCGTGCTGGCCGATATAGATATACCCGCAGTTGCGGCACTGCCAGACCTGCTCGGTCTCGCGCGCAAAGACCTTGCCCGCCTCGATGTTGGCGGCCAGCGCCTTGTAGCGCTCCTCATGCTCCTTCTCGATGGTGGCGACCATGGTGAACAGGGCGGAGATCTCGTCAAAGCCCTCCTCCTTCGCCTCGGCGGCCATGCGGGGGTACATCGAGGTATGCTCCTCATTCTCACCGGCGGCGGCCATCTTCAGGCAGGTCAGGGTGTCGGGGATCTGGCCGTTCTCCATCAGGAGTTTGAACCAGATCTTGGCGTGCTCCTTCTCATTGTTCGCGGTATCGTTGAAAATGGCAGAGATCTGCTCGTAGCCTTCCTTTTTGGCCTTGGATGCAAAATAGGTATACTTGTTGCGGGCCTGGCTCTCGCCTGCGAAAGCTTCCCACAGGTTTTTCTCGGTCTTGCTGCCTTTGAGTTCCATCATACAAACCTCCGTTTTCTGTCGTTTGTCGTCACATTTCAAGACAATGTCTTGATTTGTTACCATTATATCACATAGTTTCCGTATGTCAAGCCCACTTTTAAGAATTATTCTTATTATTTTCGAGATTTTCTCTTGACAAATTTTTTGGGATATTGTATCATTACTTTTAAGATAGAATCCTATTTAGAAAGGAGGACCGCCCATGACCCGTCAACGTGCGCTGATCCTGGAGATCATGCGGGAACAGCATACCCGCCACATGACCGCCGACGAGATCTTTTGCGAAGCGCGGCAGGTCATGCCGCATATTGCCCGCGGCACGGTATACCGCAACCTGAAAATGATGGAGCAGGACGGCGAAGTCGCGCATCTGGAGATGGCCGGCGGCCCCGACCGCTACGACTACAACCCTGCGCCCCACGGCCATCTTTTGTGCGATGGCTGCGGCGAGATGCAGGACCTGCCGGTCGTCGGCCTGATCCACGAGGTCGAAGCCGCCATCGGCACCGAAGTGCGGGGGTACACCCTGACGATCCATTATCTCTGCCCGCGCTGCCGCGCCAAAAAAGCGCAGTAACGGCCCTTCCCGCCCTGCGGTCCGCCGCCGGGCGTTTTTTTGCGCGCAAAAGCCGTGATTGTAAAGCGGCGCTTTTTGCGTTATACTAAAGCTGCCTTTTATCGTTGGCTGTTTTTCAATTTTGTGATCACACGCATTTGCAGGCCGCTTGCCCGGGCTGCAAAAGCCAAAACGGGGGGTCGTTTTTATGGCAAAACCGCGGGACGCAGCGCTGGACGCCATGCGCGGCATCGGCATCGTGCTGATGGTGCTGGGCCATTCCGGCTTTGCGGGCAGCGACTTTATCTATTTATTCCACATGGCGCTGTTTTTTATGCTGAGCGGCTATTTCTTCCACATGACCGGGGAGGGCGCCGCTTTGCGCCGGTTCTGCCTGCGCCGGGTGGCGGCGCTGTGGCTGCCCTTTGTGCTGGCCAACACCGCGTTCACGGTGTGCAACAACCTGTTTTTGCGGCTGAACATCCTGACCGGCGACCCCCGCATCCTGGAACTGCCCGGCAACCAGGTCACCGGCCCGGTGACGCTGCGGGACATCGTCGGGCGCACCGCCCACTGGTGCGTGTTCGACGGCGGCACCCAGCTGGGCGGCGCTTTGTGGTTCGTGCAGGCGCTGTTCCAGATCTCGATCCTGTATGCGGTGGTGGAGTTCCTGCTGCGCCGCGTTTTTCCCCGGCGCGACACCCTGCTGCCCCAGGGGCTGCTGGCGGGCATCCTGCTGTGGGTGGGCGAACAGTGCGGCCGCGCCGGCTGGAACGTCTGGGGGCTGGGCATTGTCTGCAGCGGGTACAGCCTGTTTTTCCTGGGCGTGCTGATCCGCCGCCTGGGGCAGCCTGCCCGGAATGCCCCGGCCTGGGGCCGGGCGCTGGCCGCCGCGCTGGCCTTTGCCGTGCTGCTGGCTCTGCTGCCCTTCGGTTCGGTGGGGCTGGCGGGCAACCAGTATCCCGGCTGGCTGTTCCTGCTGGTAGCCAGCGCCGCGGGCTGGGTGCTGGTCTATGAGTGCGCCCGTCTGGCCGCCGCGCTGCCGGTACTGGCCGCCGCGCTGGCGGCGCTGGGCCGTGCCGCCATGCCGGTGGTGATCCTGCATTTTCTGAGCTTCAAGCTGGTCAGCTGGCTGGGCCTGCAGGTCCTGGGCGGCGAGCCCTACCTGCTGGCGGCCTTTCCCACGCTGTACACCGGCGGGGCCTGGTGGCTGGCCTACACAGCAGCCGGGCTGGCGCTGCCGCTGCTGGCCTACCAGCCCTACCGGCTGGCGAAGCGCCGCATCCTGCAAAAGCTGGGGAGGGCCTGATGGCAAAAGCATACTACCAGGGGGAAGTATTCGACGGGCTGGACCCCGGCGAACGGCTGGAAAACGCCGAATACAACGACTGCACTTTCCGCAACTGCCGCTGGAACGGCGTGCGGGTGGTGAACTGCACCTTTCTTTCCTGCACGTTCGAGCGCTGCACCTGGAGCGGCGTGGTGTTCAGCTTCAGCCAGATGCGGGACGCCTGGTTCACGGGCTGCGCGTTCCGTTCCATCGCCTGGGGCGGGCTGCAGGGGCGCAGCGCCCTGGTGCAGCCCTTCGGCAAGGCCGAGCGGTGCGAGTTCCGCTACAACGAATTTTCCGGCATGACGCTGGCGCAGTTCGATTTTTCCAGCTGCCGGTTCGGGGACTGCACCTTTGACGACTGCAAGCTGACCGGCGCGGATTTCCGCGGCGTGCCGCTGGGGCGCACCCAGTTCAGCCGCTGCGACCTGCGGAAAGCGGATTTCCGGCAGGCGGAGGAATACGGCATTGACCCGGCCAACAACCAGATGCAGGGGGCGCGGTTCAGCTTCCCCGACGTGGTGGCCCTGCTGAACGGCTTCGGTATCCTGATCGAATGATCCCGCTCAGCAAAGCGATCCCCCGGCGGCCCTGCCCCCTCGATAAAATTTCATGCAAAAGCGGCGCTTCTGCCGCTTTTTTTCGTATTTTTTGCCGCGGCGTGACACAAAGGCCCGCCGGGCGGCGTTATAGGGGTGAAAGGGCCCGAAAAAAAGCGTACTGTACGCAGAAAGGATGTGAGGCCATGCAGACTGAGCAGGACCTGGAACGGCTGGTACACGCCTACACCGCGCCGCTGCTGCGCTACTGCACGGCGCTGCTGGGCAGCGAGGCCGAGGCCCAGGACGCCGTGCAGTCCACCTTTATAAAAGCGTGGCTGCGCCGTAGCACCCTGCGCGGCGGCGGCCAGGACAACGAGCGCGCCTGGCTGTACCGCATCGCCTACCGCACCGCGCTGGATATGCTGCGCGCCGCCCGCCGGGCGGAACAGCGCGCCCTGGCCCAGCCGCCCGGGCCGCCCCCGCCGGACCCCGGCATCCGCGCCGAACTGCGGGAAGCGCTGGACGCCCTGCCCCCGCTGGACCGGGCGCTGGTGCTGGAACGGGTGCTGGAAGGGATGGACTACGCCGCGCTGGCGAAGGTCCACCGCCGCCCCGAAGCCTACCTGCGCACCCGTTACCACCGCGCCAAACGCCGTTTGGCCGACCTGTTACGAGAGGAGGGAACCGACCATGACCCCTGACCGCGACGAACTGCTTTTGCAGAAAACCTTGCAGGAGGGCCTGCACCCGGCGGACCGCGACCTGTGGCCCGCCGTAGCCGAAGCCCTGCCCGGCGCCGCCCGGCGCCAGCGCCGCCGCGCCCGCGCGCTGCGGGTGGCCGTCTGCCTGTGCGTGCCGGTGCTGCTGGCCGCCGGGGCGCTGCTGGGCCGCGCCGAGTTCACCAATTTGCGGGAGAATCCCCGCCCCAGCTTTGCCCCCGAGAACAACACCGGCTACGCCATCCGCTACGACCAGACGGCCTACGAGTTGCCGGAAGAACTGAACCGCTCCCTTCTGGAATCCGCAAACGGCGAAGCGGACGGCGGCTTCTCCTGGTATATTTCCACCATAGGAAGCCAAACGCCGCCCCTGCAAAGCCCTGGCACCCACGGCTATGACAGTTGGCTGGAAATGACCGCCGACACCGGCCTGCCGCTGGTGCAGAGCGAACTGCTGGACAACGCGGCTTGTATCGACACCGTCACCCTGTACCGTCCTACCGACTGGACCCAGATCGAAGGCATGTCCAGCGAAGAAGCAGCGGACTACTTGCAGGAACTTGACCGGCAAAACACCTATCCTGTGGGGTTCACCGTATCGTGGACCGGCGAAGGGAACCCCTCCTATCTGAATCTCCGCCGGGTGAACCGTGTTTCGGGCCAACTGGGCGACTACTTTATTGATGTGCAGGCCCATGCCGCCTTGTCCTACGAACACGTCCCTGCCGGAACGACGTTGTCCAACCACGAGGTTTGGTTTAGCCAACAATCTGCCCTGACCTGGGAAAACGAAGAATACACCACCGATTCCGGCATCGTGGCGCTGCTGCCCCACTGCACCTCCTACGAGGAGCCCAAGTACCGCGACACCTTCGCCTTCTTCACCTGTGACGGCATCTATTACAGCCTTCAAGCCCTGCCGACCAACGGCTGGGAGGACGGCATGACCGCCGACGCCCGCGCCGTGCTGAAAGAAGTGCTGGACAGCTTCACCCCCGCCGAACAGGACTGACCCCTTTCCCCCTTCTCCGCCCGCTCCCCTTGCCTGTTTTGTCCAAATTTCCACAGCGGACTGCCCGTTTCCCCGGGCAGTTCGCTGTTTTTCATCATTTGCTCAAAATTTGTACACATTTTGGCAGTACACTGGGTCCATAAAATCAACGCCTTTGTGCGAAGGGAGTCAGGGAATTCTATGCCGGAGAAAGATACTGCCGCCCGCCGCGGCCCGGCGGGCTGGCTGGCACGTCACAACCCGCTGCACTGGATCAAGCGTCATAAAAAGCTGACCATCGTGGTGGTGGTCCTGCTGGCCGTCGTCGCTTTCATCGTCTCGTCCTGTATGCGCACGGCGCAGGCCGTCAGCAACGCGCTGGCCTACCAGTTCGTGCGCACCACCACGCTGCAGAAAACGACGCTGACCGACTCGGTCAGCGTGAACGGCACCGTCGCCTCCGGCACGACCGCCAGCGTGACGGCCTCGGAATCGGTCAAGACCTACAAAGTCACCTCCGTCAACGTGGCGGTGGGCGACACCGTCACCCAGGGTCAGGTCATCGCCACGCTGGACACCTCCGATGTGGAAAAGCAGATCGAGAGCGCCCAGGAAAGCTACAGCGACAGCGTGGAACAGGCCCAGACCACCTATGACCAGAGCGTGGAGGACCAGGCCACCAACCTGGCCCAAGCCCAGAAGGACCTGGACAAAGCCCAGCAGAATTACGACACCCTGGGCCTGACCGACCGCTACAACTCCATGGTCAACCCCGATACCGCCGGCATGACCATCCGGGAACTGGTGGAGTATTACTACGGCCTGTTCGCTGAGGAGATCGCCGGGTTGGAAAACACCGTGGCCAACCTGCAGATCCAGCTGACCCAGGCCCAGAACGCCGGCGACGGCGACCGCGCGCAGGAAGTGCAGGGCCAGCTGACCGACTACCAGAACCGGCTGAGCATCGCCAAAGCCCAGTGCAGCATCCCCGAACTGGGGCTGCAGGGGTTCGACACCATCAAGCAGTATTACAGCACCATCGAGCAGTACCGTCAGGCGCTGGAGCAGGCCCAGCAGGCGTATGACAGCGCCGCCACCTCCAGCAGCCGCCAGGTGGACACCGCCGAGACCCAGCTGGAACAGGCCAGCCGTACCTCCGACACGCTGAGCGACCTGCAGACCACGCTGGAGAATTGCACGCTGACCGCCACCATGGACGGCACCATCACCGAACTGAACGCCACCGTGGGCTCGGTATGTTCCGGCACGGTAGCCACCATCCAGGATCTTTCCTCCCTGACGGTGGAAGTCACGATCCCCGCCAGTTCGGTGAGCAAGCTCTCCACCGGCATGCAGTGCAACATCACCAGCGACGCCACCGGCGGCACGGCCATCAGCGGCACGCTGACCCGCATCGACCCCGTAGCTGATGAGAACGGCTCCTTCGGCGCAACCGTCAGCGTGAACGGCAGCGATTCCGGCCTGCTCATCGGCATCAGCGCCCAGGTGGAGATCATCGTCCAGCAGGAGGACAACGTGTTCACCGTGCCCCGGGACGCCATCGGCACCCGGGAGGACGGCAGCACCTACGTGCTGCGCCGCACCGGCGGCGAGGGCGTGGACATGACCTTTGAGGAAGTGGACGTGACCACCGGCAGCGCCAACGACTATTACATCGAGATCAGCGGCGATTCGCTGGCCGAGGGGGATGTGATCCGCTCCAGCGCCGACCTGACCCAGGGCGTAGAGACCGCCAACGCCTCAGACCCCATGGCCGCGCTGATGGGCAGCGGCTCCGTGAGCGTGGAAGTGGCCGGCCCCGGTGACGCCGCGCCCGCCGGCGGTGCGGGCGGCGGCCCCGATGGCGGCGGCCCGGGAGGCATGGAATGATGAAGCAGACCCGCGCCGCAGCCCCCGGCGACACCCGCCGCCTGCACCTGCCCCAACCCCACGGGGACGCGCCCGCTCCGGCGGAGGCCGCCCCGGCCCCGGAAGCCGCTCCCGAGGAAGCCCCCGGGGCGGAGGCGCCCCGCCCGCTGATCGAGATGCACGGCATCCACAAAAGCTATTACATCGGCAAACCCAACGAGCTGGAGATCCTGCACGGCATCGACCTGACGGTCTGGCCCGGTGAGTTCGTGGCCATCGTGGGCGAGTCGGGTTCCGGCAAATCGACGCTGATGAACATCATCGGCGTGCTGGACAAACCCACCGCCGGCGAATATACGCTGGACGGGGTGGACATCCACAGGGCGGCCGACAACGAACTGGCCGCCATCCGCAACCGCAAGATCGGGTTCGTGTTCCAGACCTACAACCTCATCGGCCGCCAGAGCGCGCTGAAGAACGTGGAGCTGCCCATGCTCTACGCCGGCGTACCCGCCGCCGAGCGCACCCGCCGCGCCAAGGACTGGCTGGGCCGCGTGGGCATGGCCGAACGCATCCGGCACCAGCCCAACGAACTTTCCGGCGGGCAGAAGCAGCGCGTGGCCATTGCCCGCGCCATGGTCAACGAACCGGCGCTGATCCTGGCCGACGAACCTACCGGCGCGCTGGACAGCGAGACCAGCCGCATCGTCATGGACCTGTTCCATGAGATGCACGAAAAATACCACAAGACCATCGTGCTCATCACCCACAACCCGGCCCTGGCCGACGAGTGCCAGCGGGTGCTGACGCTGCGCGACGGCCGCATCGTGGGCGAACGAAAGGGGTCCGGCAGACGTGCAGCTCTTTGAGAATATCTCGATGGCACTGGTCAGCGTGCGCAGCAACAAGATGCGCAGCCTGCTGACGATGCTGGGCATCATCATCGGCATCGCCGCGGTCATCGCCATCGTCACCGTGGGCAACAGCATGACCGGCACCGTGACCGATTCCATGTCCGGCATGGGCGTGAGCAACATCACGCTGAGCCTGTCCCAGAAAAGCTCCGAGGATACCTCCGGCACCGCCCAGGGCGTGACGCTGCGGCGGTTCATGGATTCCACCCCGGGGGCCGACGACCTCATCACCGACGAAATGCTCGATGAGTTCACCGCCGCTTTCCCCAACGAAGTCAGCCGCATCGACTTGAGCCAGGAAGTGGGCAGCGGCACCATTGAAAAATACGGCGACCCCGAAACCACCATCACGGCCACGGTCTCCGGCTCCAATGCCGCCGCCCTGCAGGCCATGGAGGACGACACCCCCATCCTGGCGGGCCGCTGGCTCGACGACGAAAAGGACGCCGGGCGGCAGGTGGCCGTGGTGTCGGAAAAGTTCGTGGAACAGGCCATCGGCGGCAGCAACCTGGAGGCCGTCGGCAAGTCTTTCACGCTGAACATCAACGGCTTTCTGTACACCTTCTACATCAACGGCGTCTATGAGTACACCGAGAACGTCTACGCCAGCATGTTCGGCATAACCGACGACGACCAGATCCAGACCAACATCTATATCCCGCTGGATGTGGCCAAGACCATCGCCGGGGCGGACGCCGGTTACCAGAGCGTGACCATCGTGGCCGCCAACGGCGTGGACGTGACGAATTTTGTGGACACGGTGGGCAGCTTTTTTGCCAGCTATTACACCTACAACGACACCTGGACCGCCAGCGCCAGCAGCATTTCCAGCCTGGTGGAATCCATGACCGAGATGCTCAACACCATGTCGCTGGGTATTTCCGCCATTGCAGCCATCTCGCTGCTGGTGGGCGGCATCGGCGTCATGAACATCATGATGGTCTCGGTCACCGAACGCACCCGGGAGATCGGCACCCGCAAGGCGCTGGGCGCGCCGGGGTCCGCCATCCGCATGCAGTTCATCACCGAGAGCGTGATCCTCTGCCTGATCGGCGGCATCATCGGCGTGGCGCTGGGCATCGGCCTGGGCGCGGCGCTCAGCAGCGTAGTGGGCATGGCCGCCCGGCCCAGCATCGGCTCCATTCTGGTGGCGGTGGGCTTCAGCATGGCCATCGGCGTGTTCTTCGGGTATTACCCGGCCAACAAGGCCGCCAGGCTCAACCCCATCGACGCACTGCGGTACGAATAAGCCTACGCTTCCCCCGCCCGGCGCTGTGAACCAGTGAACCGCCCCAGATTGTGCAGACAGCACAAAAAGAGCCCCTGGGCAGGAATATTCAGTTTTAGCAGGAGAGGCGCAGCGTCAGCGGCGCTACTCCTGTTTTGCTTTGGATGCGCTCGTGGTTGTAAAAA
>DXBF01000017.1 GCA_019116705.1 Candidatus Gemmiger avistercoris | reverse complement strand
AGTTCTTGTCCGTGATGCCGGGAATGATGCCGAAGCGCTTCTGCAGGCACTTGGCGAACTTGTAGGTGGTGGACTCCAGCGGGGTGCCGTAGAGGCTGAAGTCGATGTCATGCTGCTTCTTCCAGGTCTGGCAGGCGTCGTTCATGTGCTGCATGACCTGCAGGGCGAAGGGCTTGGCGACCGGGTCGGTGTGGCTGCGGCCGGTCATATACTTGCAGCACTCGTACAGGCCCGCGTAGCCCAGGCTGATGGTGGAGTACCCACCGTACAGCAGCTTGTCGATGGGCTCGCCTTTCTTCAGGCGGGCCAGCGCGCCGTACTGCCACAGGATGGGCGCGGCGTCGCTCAGGGTGCCCTTCAGGCGGTTGTGGCGGCACATCAGCGCCTTGTGGCAAAGCTCCAGGCGCTCGTCGAAGATCTTCCAGAACTTGTCAAGGTCGCCGCCGCTGGAAAGCGCCACATCCACCAGGTTGATGGTCACCACACCCTGGTTGAAGCGACCGTAATACTTGGGCTTGCCGTCGTAGTTGCCTGCGTTGGCAATGTTGTCCCACCCGTTGCCGGAACGGTCGGGGGTCAGGAAGCTGCGGCAGCCCATGCAGGTGTACACGTCGCCGTGGCCCTCGGTCTCGCCCTTGGAAAGCTTGTATTCCCGCATCTTCTTTTCGCTGATATAGTCGGGCACCATGCGCTTGGCGGTGCACTTGGCGGCCAGCTTGGTCAGGTAGAAGTAGGGGGTGCCTTCGCGGACGTTGTCCTCCTCCAGCACGTAGATCAGCTTGGGGAAGGCGGGGGTGATCCAGACGCCCGCTTCGTTCTTGACGCCCTGGTAGCGCTGGCGCAGCATCTCCTCGATGACGATGGCCAGGTCGGCCTTCAGACGCTGGTTGCCGCCGGCTTCGCCCAGGTACATGAACACCGTGATGAAGGGGGCCTGCCCGTTGGTGGTCATCAGGGTGACGACCTGATACTGGATGGTCTGCACGCCGCGCTTGATCTCTTCCCGCAGGCGGGCTTCCACGATGTCGGACAGCTTCTGCTCACCGGGGTCGATCCCCAGTTCCTTCATCTCGGCTTCCACATCGCGGCGGATCTTCTTGCGGCTCACGTCCACGAAGGGGGCCAGGTGGGTCAGGCTGATGCTCTGGCCGCCGTACTGGCTGGACGCCACCTGGGCGATGATCTGGGTGGCGATGTTGCAGGCGGTGGAGAAGGAATGGGGCTTTTCGATCAGCGTGCCGCTGATGACGGTGCCGTTCTGCAGCATGTCGTCCAGGTTGACCAGGTCGCAGTTGTGCATATGCTGGGCGTAGTAGTCGGCGTCATGGAAATGGATGACGCCTTCCTCATGGGCCTTGACGACCTCCGGGGGCAGCAGCATGCGCATGGTCAGGTCCTTGCTGACCTCACCCGCCATATAGTCGCGCTGCACGCTGTTGACGGTGGGGTTCTTGTTGGAGTTCTCCTGCTTGACTTCCTCGTTGTTGCACTCGATGAGCGCCAGGATGCGGTCGTCGGTGGTGTTGTGGGTGCGCTTGAGGTTCTGCACATAGCGGTAGGTGATGTACCGCCGGGCGACCTCGTAGGCGCCGGTGGCCATGATGGCGTCCTCCACGATGTCCTGGATCTCTTCCACGTTCATGGCGTGGCCGCGGCCCATGCAGGCGGTCTGCACCTTGTCGGCCAGTGCGATGATCTGCTGACTGGTCAGGCGCTGGCTTTCCTCCACCACGTTGTTGGCTTTGGTGACAGCCGCTATGATCTTGGTAATGTCGAATACGGCTTCGCTGCCGTTGCGCTTGATGATCTTCATGCTGGTTTCTCCTCGTCGAACCGGTGCCGCAAATTTATAACGAATCGTATAATTGAATAGAAATATTTCGCGCCGTATAAGCGTTTTGCGAGTACACTTATCTTACCGCGCGGGCGGCAAAAAGTCAAGAGAAAAAACCACAAGATATAGTGGTTAAAAGTGAAAATTAAACAAAATATTCCATTTTCGTCGCTCCATCGAACAAAAACCGAAGTGACGAAAATACGCCCGGATTTTTGGTAAATTTGAGAACAAGTGCATAAAATAACGTTTCAGCGATAAAAATTCGCCACGGCGGGCTGTGCCGGGGGTTGCGGCACGCCCCGGGAACTGCTATACTGGGGGTACCCTTTGGGGAGAAGAGGGAGAATGACCACAAGATACAGGGTCGCCTCCCGGCAAAAAGGAGTAGGACACGGCATGAATTATGCTACGATCAAATATTGTGATATCGCCAACGGGGAGGGCGTGCGCACCAGCCTGTTCGTTTCGGGCTGCCGGCGGCACTGCCCCAACTGTTTCAACGCGGTGGCCTGGGACTTCCACTACGGCCAGCCCTTTACCCGGGAGGTCCGCAACCAGATCCTGGAAAGCCTGGCGCCGGAATACATCAACGGCCTGTCGCTGTTGGGCGGCGAACCGCTGGAGCCGGAAAACCAGCGGGCGCTGCTTCCTTTTTTAAAGAGCGTGAAGGTGCTGTACCCCCACAAGACGGTCTGGTGCTACACCGGCAACAGTTATGAGCGGGAAGTCCTGCAGCCGGGTCCCGGCCGCTGCGAAGTGACCGACGAACTGCTGCAGTATATCGACGTGCTGGTGGACGGCGACTTTGTGCAGGAAAAATACGACATCAGCCTGCGGTTCCGCGGTTCCAGCAACCAGCGCATCATCGACCTGAACAAGAGTCGGGCCGCGGGGCGCACGGTGCTGTGGCAGGACGACCCCATTTTTGCCGATCACAAGATGTAAGGGGGCGCGCCGCGGTCACAGGGCGGCGATCTGCGCGGCGACTTCCGCGGGGGTCCTGCCGGTGGTGTCGATCTTGAAGGTAGGCAGCCCCGCATAGGCCGGAAGCCGCGCCAGGCTCCGCCCGATCACGTCTTCGGTGCGCAGCCCGGACTCCACGTCGCGCTGCAACCGGGCGCGCAGTTCCGCCTCGCTGCAGAGCAGGGAAATGTTCTTGACGGCGCACCCCGTCAGGTCCAGCCCGCCCAGGACCGCGTCCAGGATGGCCTGCTCATGCAGGACCCAGCAGAAAATGACGCTGCGGTAAGCGGAACAATGCAGAAACTGGCCGAGCACGAAGCGGATGTTGCGCAGCACCATCTGCTTCGTTTCTTCTGTTACCTGGAACGGGTGGGCGTCCCAGCACCAGTCCCCGTCCAGAAAGACGCTGTCCGGCAGGGTCTTTTTCAGCACCTGGCACACCGTGGTCTTGCCGGCGCCCATAGGGCCGCCGATGATATAGAGCGTTTTCAAGATGCAAACCTCCCTGCGCAGGCCCGGCGGCCTGCGCTTTTTTGCGGATACGGGCGTCCCGCGGGACGCAAAACCCCGGATGCAGGGCCTGCGGCTCCGGCATCCGGGGGCTTTTTGTTTTGCGCGCCGTCTGGCCCCTTGCGGGCTTACAGGCGGAAATACCGCTTGGCGTTGTAGTAGCTGATGCCTTCCACGATCTTCTTCAGCGCCTTCTCGTCGTTGGGGTACTGGCCGTTCTCCACCCAGTTGCCGATCAGGTTGCACATCAGGCGGCGGAACAGTTCGTGGCGGGTGTAGCTCAGGAAGCTGCGGCTGTCGGTCAGCATGCCGATGAAGTTGCCCAGCAGGCCCAGGCGGGCCAGCGTTTTCATCTGCTGGTACATGCCGTCGTCGGTGTCGCAGAACCACCAGGCGGAGCCCAGCTGGATCTTGCCGGGCACTTCCTCGCCCTGGAAGGCGCCCATCAGGGTGCCCAGCATGTCGAAGTCGGAGGGGTTCAGGCTGTACAGGATGACCTTGGGGCATTCGCCGGTGGCGGTCAGGTCGCTCAGCAGGCTGCTGATGGTGGCGCTACAGTCGGTCACGGCGATCATGTCGAAGCCGGTGTCGGGGCCGAGTTTCCTGTACATCGTGTCGTTGACGTTGCGCAGGCAGCTGTAGTGCAGCTGCATGGCTACATCGTACTTCTTGTACAGGCGGCCCAGCGCCAGCAGCACGTAGGTGGTGTAGGCGTCGCCCTCGGCCCGGGTCAGCGGCTCGCCGGCCATGGCCTTTTTGAAGGCGGCGGTGGCCTTGTCGGCGTCGGTCTCCACGTAGGGGATGTAGTCCAGCCCGTGGTCGGAGGCGCGGCAGCCCATCTCCACAAAGAACTGCAGCCGCTCATCCAGCGCCTTCACCACGCAGTTGACGCAGGCGAACTTGCGGCCCACCACGTCCTCCAGCTTGTGGATGTAGTCCGCAAAGCCGGGCTTGCGGATGTTCAGCGCCTTGTCGGGCCGGAAGGAGGGGGCGACGGTGATCTGGATGGTGGGGTCGGCCTGGATCTTCTTGTGCCATTCCAGGGAATCGATGGGGTCGTCGGTGGTGCCCACCATGGCCACGTTGCTCTGGGCCAGCAGGCCGCGCACCGTCAGGTTGGGGTCGTTCTGCAGCTTCTCATTGCACAGGTCCCAGACTTCCTGGGCGGTCTCGCCGTTGAGCACGCCCTCGTAGCCGAAGTATTTCTTCAGTTCCAGGTGGCACCAGGTGTACATGGGGTTGCCGATGGCCATTTCCAGCGCCTCGGCAAATTTCTGGAAGCGCTCGCGGTCGGGCTTGTCGCCGGTGATGTATTCCTCCGGCACGCCGTTGGAGCGCATCACACGCCACTTGTAGTGGTCGCCGAAGTAGTAGTCCGAACCGTCGGCCAGCACCTGGTGGCCGCCCAGCCAGACCTGGGCGATGTTCTCGAAGCGGCGGTTCTCATAGATCTCCTGCGGGGGGATGTGGCAGTGGTAGTCCACGATGGGCAGATCGGCCGAATAATCGTGGTACAGATGCTGCGCGGTAGGGGTCTCCAGCAGAAAATTTTTGTCCATAAAGGCTTTCATGTACAAACGCTCCTTACATTTAATATCGACAGGGTCTGCGGGATGCGGGGCGCGCCGGACGGAAACAGAGCACAAACTTTGCGCCGCCCATGCGCGTGAAAAGCGCATACTCTGCTACTATTATACATAATTGGAGGGGAGGCAACAAGCGGTAAAAATGGCGGGAAAACAGAAAAAATAACCAAAAAAACTGCCCTTTTCTTGTACAAGATGTGGAAACGAAAAAAGAACGGGGAATCCGCGCAAAATATGTTTCTTCGTGTGGGAAACTGCCTTGACGAACCACAGGGGAAAATCTATAATGATGGCATAGAATGAACGCGGGGGCCGGCTGCGCCCGCGCATCGGTAAAAAGCTAAGGAGAGAACGCTTATGGAAACTTTGAACTATGAAGTTTTGAAAAAATCCGGCTATGACGGGTACATCCTCCGGGATGCGCCGGAGAAGGTCCTTCAGTTTGGCGAGGGGAATTTCCTGCGTGCTTTCGTGGATTACTGGTTCGATCTGGCGAACGAAAAGGCGGGCTGGAACGGCAAGTGCGTCCTGGTGCAGCCCATCGCGCCCGGCCTAGCGAAGATGATCAACGAGCAGGAGGGCCTGTATACCCTCTACCTGCGCGGCAGCGAGAACGGCCGCAAGGTGGACGACAAGCGCGTGATCTCCAGCGTGTCCCGCTGCCTGAACCCCTATGAAAAAGAGGACTATGAGAAGATGATGGCCGTCGCCGCCAGCGACGACCTGGAGATCATCGTTTCCAACACCACCGAGGCGGGCATCGTCTACGACCCCGCCTGCCAGAAGGACGACTGCCCGCCGTCCAGCTTCCCCGCCAAGCTGACCCAGGTGCTCTACCACCGCTACCAGGCGGGCAAGAAGGGCATCCTGATGCTGGCCTGCGAACTCATCGACGACAACGGCAAACAGCTGCTCAAGTGCGTCAACCAGTACATCGACCAGTGGGGCCTGGAGGACGGCTTCAAAAAGTACGTCAACGAGGACTGCACCTTCTGCGGCTCCCTGGTGGACCGCATCGTGCCCGGCCGCATCCGTGACCCCAAAGAAGTGGCCGAACTGGAAGAAAAGAACGGCTATGCCGACCCGCTGACCGACGTGGGCGAAGTGTTCGGCGTCTGGGTCATCGAGGGCGACCCCAAACTCAACGATGTGCTGCCTTTCCGCAAGGCGGGGCTGGAATCCCACGTCTTTGTCACACCCGACATGAGCCCCTACAAGAAGCGCAAGGTGCGCATCCTCAACGGCGCGCACACCGGCTTCGTGCTGGGCGCCTACCTGGCCGGGTTCGACATCGTGCGGGACTGCATGCATGACGATACCATCCTGAAGTACATGAACAAGATGCTGCTCGACGAGGTGGTGCCCATCCTGCCGCTGGACAAGGAGGACTGCAAGAAGTTTGCCGCCGCCGTGCAGGACCGTTTCAACAACCCCTTCGTCAACCATGAGCTGATGAGCATCAGCCTCAACTCCACTTCCAAGTGGCGCGCCCGCAACATGCCCTCCTTCCTCGAATACATCGGGAAGAACGGCACGCTGCCCGCCTGCCTGACCATGAGCTTCGCCGCCTACATTGCCTTCTACAGCAACGACGTGCAGGAACTCACCGACGCCGGCCTGGTCTGCAAGCGCCCCAAGGGCAACACCTACACCGTCAGCGATGACCGCTGGGTGCTGGAATTCTACAACGCCCACAAGGACGACGAGATCCCCGCCCTGGTCCATGCGGTCATGACCAACGAACAGATGTGGGGCCGTGACCTGACCCAGGTGCCCGGTTTCGAGGAGGCCACCGTCAAGAACCTGACGATGATCCGCGAACAGGGCGCGCTGGCCGCCTACGCTTCCTGCCTGTAAGCAGACCAAACCCCAAGCGGGGCCGGAGGACGCCCTCCGGCCCTTTTTCGATTCCATACACAGCAAAGGAGTATCCCTATGCCGCTTGCCATCAAGATCAACCCCAAAGACAACGTGGTCGTCGCCCTGCACCCCATCGCCAAAGGCACCGCCGTGCCGGTGGACGGCGCCGCCGTCACCGCCGTGGAGGACATCCCCCAGGGCCATAAAATGGCCATCGCGCCCATTCAGAAAGGGGAGAACGTCGTCAAGTACGGTTTCCCCATCGGCCATGCCACGGCGGACGCCGCGCCCGGTACCTGGATGCACACCCATAACGTGCACACCAACCTCTCGGGCGAGATCGAATACTGCTATCACCCCGACGTCCACCCGCTGGCCCCGGTGGAGCCCGAGACCTTTATGGGCTACCGCCGCAGGGACGGCCGGGCCGCCATCCGCAACGAGATCTGGATCATCCCCACCGTGGGCTGCGTCAACGACTGCGCCAAGGCCCTGGTGCGGGACAACCAGGACCTGGTCACCGGCGCCATCGACGGCCTGTACACCTTCACCCATCCCTTCGGCTGCTCCCAGACCGGCCATGACCATGCCCAGACCCGCAAGCTGCTGGCGGCGCTGGTGCGCCACCCCAACGCGGGCGCCGTGCTGGTGCTCAGCCTGGGGTGCGAGAACCTGACCCACGAGCAGTTCCTCGAGGAACTGGGCGACTATGACCACGACCGGGTCAAGTTCCTGACCTGCCAGGACGTGGAGGACGAACTGGCCGCCGGGCGCGAGATCCTCAAAGAACTGGCCGCCTATGCCGGGCAGTTCCGCCGCGAACCCATCCCCGCCAGCGAACTGGTGGTGGGCATGAAGTGCGGCGGCTCCGACGGGCTTTCCGGCATCACCGCCAACCCCACCATCGGCCGCTTCAGCGATATGCTCTGCGCCCGGGGCGGCTCCACCGTGCTCACCGAGGTGCCCGAGATGTTCGGCGCCGAGGGCTTCCTGATGGACCGCTGCCAGAACCAGGAAGTCTTTGAAAAGGCCGTCAAGATGATCAACGGCTTCAAGGAATACTTCCTCAGCCACAACGAGGTGGTTTACGACAACCCCAGCCCGGGCAACAAGCAGGGCGGCATCACCACCCTGGAGGACAAGAGCTGCGGCTGCGTCCAGAAGGGCGGCAGCGCCCCCATCATGGACGTCATCGGCTACGGCGACCAGGTGGTGACCAAGGGGCTCAACATGCTCTACGGCCCCGGCAACGACCTGGTCTCGGCCACGGCGCTCACCGCTGCGGGGGCCCACATGATCCTCTTCTCTACCGGCCGCGGCACCCCCTTCGGCGCCCCGGCCCCCACGCTGAAGATCGCAACCAACAGCCAGTTGGCCGAAAAGAAGAAAAACTGGATCGACTTCAACGCCGGCGTGGTGGCGGACGGCGCGCGCACGCTGGACGAGGCGGGCGCCGACCTGTACAAACTGGTGCTAGAAGTGGCCGGCGGCAAGCTGACCTGTGCCGAGCGCAAGGGCTTCCGCGAAATTTCCATCTTCAAGGACGGCGTTGTGCTGTAAGCGGCGCTCTGCGCGTCAGGGCCGTGTGTCCGGCCTAAAGCAAGCGCCTTTTCCGGCAAAGCAAAGACCCGGCGGCTGCC
>DXBF01000016.1 GCA_019116705.1 Candidatus Gemmiger avistercoris | reverse complement strand
CCGCAACATCTATACCTTCGGCCCTACCTTCCGGGCGGAGAATTCCAATACTACCCGCCACGCGGCGGAGTTCTGGATGATCGAGCCCGAGATGGCCTTCGCCGACCTTACCACCTACATGGATACGGCGGAAGCCATGACCCGCTACATCATCCGCTTCCTGCTGGAGAACTGCCCCGACGAACTGGCCTTCTTCAACCAGTTCATCGACAAGGGCCTGCTGGAGCGCCTGCGCCTGGTGGCAGAGTCCGACTTCGCCCGCGTCAGCTACACCGACGCCATCGAACTGCTGAAAAAGAACGACGACAACTTCCAGTACAAGGTATCCTGGGGCATGGACCTGCAGACCGAGCACGAGCGCTACCTCACCGAACAGGTCTTCAAAAAGCCGGTGTTCGTCACCGACTACCCCAAGGAGATCAAAGCGTTCTACATGCGCCAGAACGACGACGGCAAAACGGTGGCCGCTGCCGACATGCTGGTGCCCGGCATCGGTGAACTGATCGGCGGTTCCCAGCGTGAGGAACGGCTGGACGTGTTGCAGGCACGCATCGAGGAGATGGGCATGCACTGCGGTGATTACGAGTGGTATCTCGATTTGCGCCGCTTCGGCAGCGTCAAGCACGCGGGCTACGGCCTGGGCTTCGAGCGGCTGCTGATGTACGTCACCGGCATCCCCAACATCCGCGACGTGATCCCCTTCCCGCGCACCTGCGGAGGGTTTTGATGGGCCCCATCGCACAGCCGCTGCTGTCGTGGTTCCAGGCCAACAAGAGGCTCCTGCCGTTCCGGCAGGAGCCTTCTGCCTATCATATCTGGGTCAGCGAGATCATGCTGCAGCAGACCCGGGTAGCGGCTGCGATCCCTTATTATGAGCGTTTTGTCGCCGCGCTGCCGGACCCGGCGGCGCTGGCCGCCTGCGAGCCGGACGCGCTGCGCAAACTGTGGCAGGGGTTGGGCTACTACAACCGCGTCAGCAATATGCAGAAAGCGGCGCGCACCGTCTGCGAACGGTACGGCGGCAGCCTGCCCGCCGACTATGAGGCCCTGCGCGCGCTGCCCGGCATCGGGGACTACACGGCAGGGGCCATCGCCAGCATCGCGTTCGGCCTGCCGGTCCCGGCGGTGGACGGCAATGTGCTGCGGGTCTTTGCACGGCTGTACAACGACGATTCCGACGTGACGCGGCCCGCCGCCAAACGGGCGTTCACCCGGCGGGTGGTGGAGCAGATGCCTGCGGACGCCCCCGGCCCTTATAACGAAGCCCTGATGGAACTGGGCGCGCTGGTCTGCGTGCCCGGCGCCCCGCACTGCGAACAGTGCCCGCTGGCAGACCTCTGCCGGGGCCGCGCGGCGGGGCGGCAGGCGGAACTGCCGGTCAAACCCGCGCCCAGGGCCAAAGAGCAGGTGCCGGTCACGGTGGCGCTGGTCTACAGTCCGGCGGGCCTGCTGCTGCAGCGCCGCCCGGCGCGCGGCCTGCTGGCGGGGCTGTGGCAGCCCGCCGCCTGGGAGGGCAGCCTGGACCGGGAGGAACTGGCGGCGCGCCTGGCGCAGATCGGCGTCACGGTGGAGTGGGGGCAGGCGCTGCCCCCGGCCAGACATGTCTTTACCCACAAGGTCTGGCGCCTGGGCGGCTGGCGGGGCCGGGCCCCGGCGGTCCCGCTGCCGGAGGGCTGGGTCTGGGCCGCGCCGCACCAGCTGGAACAGGTCTACGCGGTGCCCAACGCCTATGCCGCTTATCTGGGCCGCTAGCCGTTCTGCCACCAATTTTTTACATGTGCAGTGTTGTATTCCGGCGCAAGGTCGGGTATAATAACAATGACCCGGTGCAGGCGGAAGCGTTCCTGCATGGCGGGATGTTCACAGGAATAAGGCTGCGCTGCGGCCTGATCCCGGAAAGGAGAATGCCCCATGATGAAAAAATCGACTTTCGGCGCTGTGCTGGCCTTCCTGTTCGTGGCTGCCGGCGCGCTGACCGCGGCCGCGCTCTACCTGTACCGCCGCGAGAAGGAACTGGATGAGTACGAACGCCTGCTCTTCAATGAGGATGAGTACGAGGATGACGACGAGGACGACTACGGCGACGATACGGTCTACCAGACCATCCAGCCGGAAACCCCCGCCGTGGAAGACGAAACCGGCGGCCAGGTCTGAACCGTCCCGGCCTTCTGCAGTAAAAGAATAAGCCGCCGGGCGCAGACGTGACCGCGCCCGGCATTTTAGTCACCCTGCGGGGGGGGGGGCGGCTTGCAGGTCACGATCCCGGACGCCCGCTGCGGGCGCGGCCTGCCGGACGGCCGGGCAGGGAGTTATTATGCGCAGATTCATTTTATGGGTGCTCATGGTCATCGCCATGGTCGCTGTGCTGCTGGGGGCGGCGGCCGCCTTTTTGTACAGCCGCACAGGGGAGGATGCTCTTCCGCAGGAGGCCGTCGCCTTCGGGGAAACCGAACTGGAACCCAACGGCTGGGACTGGGTCGTGCCGGTGCTGGGGGATGCGGTCAGCAAGACCTATCAGAGCCCTACCAACCTGACGGTGCAAAAGCTGGGTACTTTTACCGACACGGTGCCGCAGCTTTCGCTGCCCGCCTGGGTGACCCGTGCCGAGGTCACGATCACGGCGCCGGACGGGACGGAGTGGAATGCCGATGCAGAAACGTGCAACACCTATACCTATGCCCAGAACGGGGACTATGAACTGGAAGTGACCGCCTGGCATGAGCAGGACGAGCCTTCCGGCGACGCGCGGGGATGGTATGCTTACCGTGCGTCCTATACCATGCAGCTGGCCCCCACCGTCACCCTCAGTTCCGAGCGGGCGGCCCAGGGCAGCGTGGTGGCATTGCAGCTGTCCGGCATCCTGGACGGCGAGCCTTCGCTGGAGACCGACCTGGGTTCGGTCTGGTTCCGCAAGACGGCCGGCGGCTATATGGGGTACATCCCCGTGACCTACAATGCCGAGAGCGGCGACCATACCATGACGCTGACCTGCGGCAGCCTGACGAGGGAACTCACGCTGACCGTCAGCAAGACGGAATACGGCAACGTCACGTCCGAGCCGGACGAAGAGAGCGGCGGCGCAGAGGAATTCCGCAACGCGATCTGGCCGCTGTATACCAGCGGTGATTCGGAGAAACTGTGGTCGGGGGCGTTCCAGCGTCCCAGCACGTCGGCGGTGGCCTGCCCGTACGGTGCGGTCTACATGGTGGATGGCCAGCGCAGCGGCCAGTCCACCGGGCTGACGTATGACGCGGCAGTAGGGGAGACGATCACGGCCCCCCAGAGCGGGGAAGTCGTGTTCGCAGGGAACCTGACGCTTACCGGCGGTACGGTGGTCATCGACCATGGCTGCGGGGTGAAAAGTTACCTGTTTGGCCTGGAAAGCGTTACCGCGGAGCGCGGGCAGACGGTCGCAACAGGTGACGCCGTGGGAACGGCAGGGGAAACCCACGACCTGATCTATGAACTGCGGGTCGGGAACAAATCGGTGGACCCTGAAAAGGCCATCGCGGGCAGCAGCGGCCTGCAGTTCCGGGAATCGGAATAAGCGGCCGATCCTGTGACTATACATGAACAGGCGGGCCTGGACCTGCCGTTGAGTTTGGGGAAACACGGGAGAGTGGCGTACAGTATGCAAGAAGAAAAGAAAGCGGCTGCGTCCGAGCAGGGCAAGAGCAGAAGGCGCCGCCGCAGAAGAAAGAACCGGCAGGGGGCTGCCCCGGGGGCGGCGCCTCTGCAGGCCGCCCCGGAGCGGGGTGTGCCGGAAACCGCTGCCGCACCGGCGGAACAGGCCGAAACCGCAGGACCGGCGGGCGAACAGGCGGACGCTTCGGAAAAGAACGTTTCGGCTGCGCCGGAGGAACAAAAGAACATGCCGGAAGGCGCAGCGCCGGAAGCTTCTGCGCCTGACGGAAAAATGCCGGGAGCGGCGCCCGAAAAAGACGCCCCTGCGCAGGAAAGCGGGGGCCAGGAAAGCGCTGCCCCCGCGGGGGACGCGCAGGCGGAACCGTCCGGGGCAGGCCTTCCCGCGGAGGGGAACGGCGCTTTGCACCCCGCTGTGCCGCAGGAAGAAGCGGGGGACCAGCCCTCGGCGCCGGAAGCCCCGCAAGCCGCGGAAAGCGCCGGGGAAACGGGCGAGCCATGTCCGGCCGAAGAAGCCCCGGAATGCGCCGCCGCGCCGGAGGAGACCGCCGAAGCGGCCGCTGCGCCGGAAACCCCTGCGCCCGCCGGGTCGGAAGAAACCGAACCGTCCGAGCAGGACCGTTCCGCGCCGGAAGCCCCTGCGCCCGCCGAAGCGGCGCCGGGAGAGGAAGCGCCGGAAAGCGGAGGGCCGGAGGGCGCTGCGCCGCAGCTGCCGGAGGACGGCGAGGCGGAAGAAGAACGGTCCGAAGAGGAAGAAGAACGGTCCGAAGAGGAGGAAAAGCGCCTCTCGGACATGACCCGGACGGTACAGCTTTCCATCGAGCAGATCATGGCGCAGGTGGGCGAAGAGGAACCCGCCGCGCCGGAGGAAACGGAGCAAAGCGACGGGGAAACCCCGGAAGAAGAGGGCGGCGAAACGGTGCGCGCCTTGCAGAAGGGCCTGTCCGGCATCGCCAAGTGGCTGCTGCTGGTGCTGTTCTTCGTGCTGGTCATCGCGGGGTTCGGCGTAGCCTGGCTGTACGGCAACGCCACGCCGGACATGGTGCCCAGCATTGAAGTGACCTTCGACGGGCAGACCGTGGAGCCCACGGCCTACAAATGGAAAGTGCCGGTCATCGGCAATGTTTTCAAGCGCACCTATGCGGATACGCTCAGCAGCACGCCGACGGCGCTGGCAGAGACGGTCGATCAGGCTTCGCCCGATTTTGAGGTCTCGCCCGCCGGTTATCGGGATGAACTGACCGTGACCGACAGCGCCGGTGAAACGGTCTACGAGGGCGACACGAAGGGGTTTTCCGATTTTCTTTTTACCTCCAACGGTGAATATACGGCCAAACTGGTCGTGTACAGCGACGCCAGCAAGGTGCCCGGGGACACTTCGGTCACCGGCAGCGAGACCTGGCAGTTTACCTTTACTGTGAGCGTGCAGCCCACCATACAGTTGTCTGCGGCCTATGCGGAGCAGGGCGGCGCAGTGGCTGTGCGGGTGGGAGAAACGCTGGACGGCCAGCCGCCGGTGCTGACCGCCTCGCTGGAAAATCCGGGCTTCTTCCGCTCCGGCACGGGCTGGATCTGCTATATCCCGATCCCCTGGAACGCCGCTGCCGGCACGCAGGAACTGGCCGTTCAGGCGGGCGGTTATACCGAGACGTTTGAACTGGAGATCCGCGCGGCAGAATGGGAGTATAACGACTATTATGCGGACTCCCAGCTGACCGCCCCTTATATCGGGGAGGATGACCTTCCCGCCAGCGTGGAAAAACTGCTGGAAAGCAGCGAGGATGCGGTAGCCTGGGCCAACGGCAACTTTGTCCAGCCCTTCCTCAATTCTCTGGATGTGGAACTGGCTTTCGGCACGACGGAATATGTGGGCCGCAGCTACAGCGAGCGCAGCCGGAACACCGGCGCCGGCGGACGCACCGCCACCAATGTGGTGCTCAATACCGTCTCCGGCGAACCGCTGATCGCCCCTGCCAGCGGTACGGTCGTGCTGGCGCAGGATCTGGGCGGCGACCTGGGCTATACGGTGGTCATCGACCATGGCGCGGGCGTCAAGAGCCTTTTCTTCAACCTGCGCGAAGTGAGCGTCGAAAAAGGCGACGAACTCAAACAGGGCCAGGTCATTGCCGAGTGCGGGCGCACCACGGTGGCCGAAATGCGGATCGGTATGGTCCCCATCGACCCGGTGCAGGTCTGGCGCGGCCAATGCGATGCCTTTAAGTATTATTGATTTTCACAAAAAATGCGGAGCGTCCTGCCCCCCAGGGGGGCAGGACGCTTTTTTGCCGCCGCGGCGCAGGAACACCCCGTTCTGCCGCAGGCATAGTATGGCCAAAAGAAAGGAGGAAACTGCGATGTGCCTGACATTTTGTGTGGCGGGGCGCGATCCGCGGCAGCAGGCAGCGGCAGCGGCGCTCCGCAGGGCGGGGTGCCGCGTGGTGGGCGCGGCGGAAGCAGGGCAGGCCGATTGTGTGCTGTTCCCGGCGGCCCAGGAACGCATCAACGACGAAACGGCGCGCATCCTGCAGGCGGCGCGCCCCGGCACGCTGCTGCTGGCGGGACGTCCCGGTGCGGCGCTGCGGCGCGCCGCGCGGGAGGCGGACCTGCCGCTGGCGGACTATTTCCAGTACCCGGAACTGGAAGCGCTCAACGCGGTGCCCACGGCGGAAGGCTGCCTGGCGCTGCTGCTGGAATTGCGGCGGCGCACGGTTTGGGGCGGCGATTTTCTGGTGCTGGGCTACGGCCGGGTCGGGCGTGCGCTGGCCGAACGGCTGCGGCTTTTGGGCGGCGGCGTGACGGTGGCGGCCCGCAGCGCGGTACAGCGGGCCGAGGCACAGGGGGCGGGCTGTCGGGCGGAAGCGTTGGCGGAACTGCCCGCCCTTCTGCCGGGGTGCGATACCGTCGTCAACACGATCCCGGCGCTGGTCCTGCCCCGGACGCTGCTGCAAATGCTGCCCCGGGGCGCGCTGGTGCTGGACCTGGCCAGCCGGCCTGGCGGGGTGGATCTGGCTTCGGCGGAACAGCTCGGCGTGCGCGTGGAACCGGCACCGGGGCTGCCGGGCCGCTATGCGCCGGAGACCGCCGGGACACTGGTCGCACAGGCGGCGCTGCATCTGCTGCAAGACAGGAGGGAAGCATGATGAAGTGGGAACAGGACAGGGACGCGTCCCGTACGGTGGCGTTCGCACTGTGCGGGAGCTTTTGCAGTTTTTCGGCCGTACTGCCGCAGGTGGAGGAACTTTGCCGCCGCGGATGGGATGTACTGCCCATCCTAAGCGTCAGCGCGGCCACGCAGGACACCCGTTTCGGTACGGCCGGAGGGCTGCAGAAAACGCTGCGGGAACTGACCGGCCATGCGCCGCTCACGACCCTGCAGGAAGTGGAGCCGCTGGGGCCGGAGCACAGGGCCGGGGCCCTGGTGATCGCGCCGGCCACCGGCACGACGATGGCCCTGCTGGCGGCCGGGATCAGTTCTACCCCGGTGACGATGGCGGCCAAGAGCCTGCTGCGCATCGGGCGGCCTGTGGTGGTGGCGCCTTCCACCAACGACGGGCTCTCCGGCAGCGCCCCGGCGCTGGGAGCCCTGCTGCAGCGCCGGCATTACTATTTCGTGCCGTTCGGGCAGGACGACAGCTATAAAAAGCCCTGCAGCCTGAAAAGCGATTTCGCCCAACTGCCCGATACACTGGAAAGCGCCCTGCGCGGCGTACAGATCCAGCCCCTGCTGTTATGACGGCGGGCAGCATATCGGGCTGCGGACGCCAATATATAAAGTAGTAAGACAACAGGTACGGGACAGCAGCGCGGCGCCGCCGGGAAAGAACCCCCGGCAGCGCAGGGCCGCGGTGCGGGGAACGCCGCGCGCCTTTTTCTGCTGTGCGTGCAAAAGGGGGCCATCATGCAGACGATCACGATCACCGGGGGGCAGCCTCTGCAGGGGAACATTCGCCCGGCCGCCGCGAAAAACAGCGTGCTGCCGCTGCTGGCGGCCACGCTGCTGTGCGGCGGCCCCTGCTGCCTGCGCGGCGTGCCGGAACTGGCCGACGTGGATACCAGCCTGGCCCTGCTCGCCGCCGTGGGCGCCCGGGCGGTGCGCCATGGGCCGGACCTGTGTACCCTGCCGGTCCCGGCTGCGGACCTGTGCGGCGAGATCCCGCCCCCGCTGGCCGGGGCCATGCGCAGTTCGGTGTTCTATCTGGCGCCGCTGCTCTGCCGGGCGGGGACGGTGCGCCTGCCCCTGCCGGGCGGCTGCCGCCTGGGGCCCCGGCCGGTGGATATCCATCTGGCGGGGCTGGCGGCCATGGGGGCGCAGGTGGAACTGGAGGGCGAGGCTGCCACGCTGCGGCGGTTCGGGCCGCTGCGCGGGACGGATTTCGCCCTGCGGCTGCCCAGCGTCGGCGCAACGATGACGCTGCTGATGGCGGCCTGCTGCGCTATGGGGACCACGGTGCTGCGGGGCGCGGCCTGCGAACCGGAAGTCTGTGACCTGGCGCAGTTCCTGCGCGCCTGCGGGGCGCAGATCAGCGGGGCGGGCACGCCGGTGATCGTGGTGCGGGGCCGGCATGCACTGGACGGCGTGGCCTATACGCCGGTGCCGGACCGTATCGCCGCCGCAACCTATGCGGCCGCCGCGGCCGCCGCGGGCGGCCGGGTCACGGTGGAAGGCTGCGCGCCGCGCTACTACCGGGCGTTCCTGGACTTTTTGCGGGACTGCGGGGTGGAAGTTTGCCTTGACGGGGACGCCGTGACCCTGGCCCGGGACCCCGCCCTCCGCCTGCGGGGCGGCCGGGATCTTTATGCCAATGCCTGGCCTGCCTTTGCCACCGACACGGCGCCCCTGGCCGCCGCTGTGCTGCTGGAGGCGGAGGGCCCCAGCGTGATCTACGACCATCTGTTCGCCAACCGCTTCTCCTGTGCAGAAGGCTTTGCCGCCATGGGGGCGGGCTGCAGCGTGCGCGGGCGGGCGCTGTATATTGCGGGCGGCGCGCAGCTGCGTGCGGCCCGGGTCACGGCGCCGGACCTGCGTGGCGGGGCGGCGCTGCTGGTGGCGGCGCTGGCAGCCCGCGGCACCACCATTTTGCGGGACCCCGGCCATATCCGGCGCGGTTATGCAGACCTGCCCGGGGACCTGGCACGGCTGGGCGGGCGGTGCATCCGCCGGAAGAATGCGGAATAAAACGCCGTAAAATTCTACGTTTGTACCAAAGAATATGCACGGCCCCCTGCTCTGTTGGTGGAACTTATAGACGTACCGGCATTTTTTTGCGAATTTTCCCTGCGGGTATTGAAATTGAGCGGGAAATTTGGTATTCTAATAATCAGTTATATGCAAAAAAATCACGGGTCAGTGCGCCCATTTTGGAACCGCACCCGAAGGATCCGCTGACACTTTTACATTTTAGGGGGATACACTCATGGCATTCGTTCTCGACGAAGAAATGCAAAATGTGACCAATATCAAGGTCATCGGCGTAGGCGGCGGCGGCGGTAACGCTGTGAACCGCATGGTGGAGTCCGGCCTGTCCGGGGTCGAGTTCGTTGCGATGAACACCGATCAGCAGGCGCTGCTCAACTCCAAAGCTACGCAGAAGGTCCAGCTGGGCGCCAAGCTCACCAAGGGCCGCGGCGCCGGTGCGGACCCCGAGGTCGGCCAGCGCGCCGCCGAAGAAAGCAAGGACGAGATCTCCAACGCGCTGAAAGGCGCCCAGATGGTCTTTATCACCGCCGGTATGGGCGGCGGCACCGGCACCGGCGCCGCGCCCGTAGTGGCGGAAACGGCCCACGACCTGGGCATCCTGACGGTGGGCATCGTGACCAAGCCGTTTGCCTTCGAGGGCAAGCGCAAGATGAGCCTGGCGGAACAGGGCATCGCTTCCCTGATGATGCACGTGGACTCTCTGATCGTCATTCCCAACGAGCGCCTGAAACTCATCAGCCAGGAGCGTATCACGCTGATGAACGCCTTCGAGGCCGCCGACAACGTGCTGCGCCAGGGCGTTGAGAGCATCTCCAGCCTCATCAATATCCCGGCCTTCATCAACCTGGACTTTGCGGACGTGCGCTCCATCATGAAGGACGCCGGTTTCGCCCACATGGGCGTCGGCGTGGCCAAGGGCGCCGGCAAGGCCGAGAACGCGGCCAAGGCGGCCATCTCCAGCCCGCTGCTGGAGACCAGCATCGCCGGTGCGCGCGGCGTCATCATCAACATCACCTCCAGCCCCGACATCGGCCTGGACGATGTGGAGACCGCCGCTTCCATGATCACCCAGTCCGCCCATCCCGACGCCAACATCATCTGGGGCACCGCCTTTGATGAGCGCCTGAGCGACGAGATGAGCATCACCGTCGTTGCCACCGGCTTTGAAAGCACGCCGGAGATCGACGAGCCCATCCAGGCCCATGTGGACGCCAAGCGCGCCGCCGCGGCCCAGACGGCCGAGGCCGCCCAGCCCGCGGAGCCTGCCAAGCCCGCCGCCCCGGATATCAACCCTGTGATGCCGAACCCGATCTTCACCCAGTCTTTCAGCACCGGCGTGGATACCCCCGTGGGCACCGGCGCCCCGGCGGCGGATGAAGAGGAGGACGACGGCGATTACTTCGACGATCTGCTCAGCATCTTGAACAAGCGCTCCTGATTTTTGCCATTTGCCGCGAGAGGATGTAAAACGCCATGCCATCTGATACAAAAAACATTCTGGAACGGGGGTTCCGCTCCGAATGGATGGGTTTTAATAAGAATGATGTGCTGGCCTACATGAACGCGCTGGCCGACGAAAGCCAGCAGCGCAAGATGGAGTACGAGCAGAAGCTGCACAAGCTCGAATCTGAACTGGAATCCCTGCGCCGGGAGCGCACCGATTCCGACAGCCATATCGCGGCGCTGCAGGCGGAAGTGGACGCCGCCAACCAGCGCGCCGACGCGGCGGAATCCAAATGCCGGGAAGGCGAAGACCAGCTGGCGGTCCTGCAGCGGCAGGTGGATACATACCAGTCCGGCCAGCAGGAAAGCCAGAAGAACGCCAACATCTGGCAGCTCAAATGCCACGACCTGCAGCAGCAGGTGGAGGACCTGCAGAAGCAGCTGTCTGCCGCACGGCAGGGCGGGTCTGCCGCGCCTGCGCCGGACGCCATCCGGGAAGCGCGGTTGGAGGCCCGCAAAATTCTGGCGGATGCCCAGCTGTATGCCGAGAGCGCAGAGAAAGAACTCAAGCAGCAGGCGGAAACGCAAAAGACCCGCATGGCGGAAAACGCCCGCGGCATCGCCGCCGGTGTGATGCTGGTGCGGGACCGTCTGGCCCGGGTGGATCAGCGCCTGAGCGCCGCCACCCTCGACCTGGACGGCTTGACCCAGGCCATCTATCAGGCGCTGGACGATACCGAGGCAGAACTGCGGGAACTGGGGACCGAGATGCGGGATTTTGCCCAGGGCACCCCGGAAGCCTCCGCCCCGGAACCGGCCCCTGCGGCCAAACCGGCGGCGCCCCAGTTCCGTGTGAAGGCCACCGCGCAGCCCGTAAGGCCGCGCAGCAGCTCTCCCCAGCCCAAACCCCCGGCTGGCGGCCGCAGGCTGCGCAATGTGCGGCACCCGGTGTCCCAGATGCTGCGGGATGAGATCGATAAGATCGACAGCCAGACAAAAAAATCTTCGTCCTGAAAAAAGGATATTGCCAGCCGTTCCGGCCAGAGCCGGGACGGCTTTTTCTTTTGCCGCCGGATAACCTGGGCTTTGCCTGTCTGCGCAACCTTTTGCGCTATTGCCCCTTTCTTTGCAAAGAAAGCACGGCAGCTGTAAGAATTTTCCGGCGCCGGTTGTTTACCAGGATGAAAGGATGATAAAGGAGGAAATGGTATGGAAAACACCAGCACCACAGACCTGGCGCGGGCTATTTTGCGGGACCCCGAGACCGGGCTGCGCTGGGCTATGCGGGATTACGCCTCCCTGGTACGCGGTATCCTGCGCCGTATCCTGCCCGGGCAGGAACGCGATGTGGAAGAGTGCATGGCGGACGTCTTTGTGGCCCTGTGGCGCAACGCCGGCAAACTGGCGGAACGGCAGGTCCCGCTGCGGGCCTGGCTGATCGTCACCGCGCGCAACACGGGCATCAACCGCTACCGGGCGCTCAGCCGCCGGGAGGAGGTGCCGCTGAGCGAGGACCTGATGCAGACCCTGGCCGACCTTTTGCCCGACCCCGCCGGGGAGGCCGCCGAGCAGGTAGGCGCGCTTGTTTCCGCCATGGAACCGCCGGACCGGGAGATCTTTCTGCGCAAGTATTACCTGCTGCAATCCAGCCGGGAGATCGCGGCGGCACTGGGATTGAGCGTTTCCAACGTGAACACGCGCCTGTGCCGCGGCCGGGACCGGCTCCGTATCCAACTGCGCGAAGGAGGGATCACGCATGTATAAGGATCATGACCTGATGGAACAACTGAACGATTTGAGCAGCGCGGATATGCCCCTGACCGGGACGGAACTGTCCCGGCTGACCAAGACGGTCTTGAAACAGGTCGGGCGGGAACAAAAGCGCAAAAAGTCCCGCCATGCCGGACGGGGATGGCCCGTCTGGAGCCGGGTGCTGACCAGCGGTGCGGCCTGCGTGCTGCTGTTGGCCGGGGTGAACGGCTTCAACCCGGCGCTGGCAGAAAGCCTGCCGGTCCTGGGCGATGTATTTGCCTATATCAACCGTCTTGACAAAGCGCAGCTGCAGAGCGGCCAGCTGGACGAATATGCCCGGCAGGCCCAGGTGCAGGCGCAGAACGCCCCGGAATCTCTGCCGGAGGACGCCCCCAAAGTGATGGCGGCCCAGCAGGACGGGGACGCCGGGACGGGGGACGCACTGCACCCGGAAAATTATACGCTGACTCTGCGCCAGATCTATTGCGATGAACTGTATCTGCGGGTGGGCCTGGTCCTGACGGCGGAGGATGACAGCCTGGCCGGTTTCGACGCCGTGACCATCGACCCGCCGCTGCTGGACGAAACGGCCACCGAAGCGGAAGCCAACGCCCTGTACGGCGGCGTGACCCTCAACGGGCAGCCCGTCTCCTGCGACATGCTGCCCCGC
Source organism: Candidatus Gemmiger avistercoris (assembly GCA_019116705.1). Lineage (GTDB taxonomy): Bacteria > Bacillota > Clostridia > Oscillospirales > Ruminococcaceae > Gemmiger > Gemmiger avistercoris. Next base: position 38,036 of record DXBF01000016.1, on the reverse strand, counting down.
TTCAGCAAGCAGGACGACCACACCTTCGTCTGCGAACTGGACTATGACCTGGCGGGCTATACCGGCAATACGCAGGATATGCAGGCGGAGATCACGCTGTCCGATCTGGTGGGGGTCGTGTACAGCGGGGAAGGCGAGCCGCAGCAGACCCCGCTGAACGGCATTTACGCGCTGTCCTTTACGGTGTCGGCAAACGAGACCCTCACCCGGATGGGAACTTTCAGCGCGGGGAGCCAAAACGGCATAACGCTGCAAAGCGTCGCCGCAACGCCCGGCGAGACCTGCGTGACCTATTCCGTCGCCCCGCAGGAGAACGGCGTGAGTCCGGCTTTGCAGGTGTTCACCGCGGACGGCGCCAGCCTGGAACCTGCCAAAGAACTGCGCACAGAGGAGGGGGGAACGTCGGTGTTCCGTGCCTATCTGGACGCGGCGCCCGAGGACGCGGCGGAACTGACCGTCCGCTTCGTGGATAAAAACCGCGAGGACCTGCCCCTGCTGGCCGAGTGGACGGTGACGCTGCCCCGGTAAAGCCTGATAAACAAAGATCTGCCCCGCCGGATTCCCGGCGGGGCAGATTGGCTTGGAGGGCTATTTGCTTTTGGGGTGGCCGTTTTCCACGCTGCTGGTGCCCTGTTCCATCAGGTAGGTGGCGGTCAGGTCGGCGATGTGCAGCTTGACCGCCAGCGGGTAGGTGTTGTAGGCGTCGCTGACGGCAAAACTGCCGCCGCGCACCGCGTCGTCAAAACCGCCCATGTGCCAGCGGATGGCCACGGCCTCCGCCGTTTTCAGCCGCATGAAATGTTCGATCAGGTACACGCTCTTCTCGCCATGGCCGTAGGGCAGCTGGTCCGCCACCTGGTAGAAGGGGACTTTCTCCCACTGGCCGGTGGCGTCGTTTTTCACGTTGCGGGTGCTGACCTTGTAAAAGTTGGCTTTGCACAGGTCGTGCAGCAGCCCGCAGATGGCGTAGCTTTCGGCGTTCTCGCCCTCGGTGAAAAAGTGCTGCATCATGGCGTGGTAAACGTTGATGCTGTGCATGACCAGCCCGTACTCGCAGGCCCCGTGGAAACGGGTGGAGGCGGGCGCGGTGAAAAAGTCCGTCGTTTCCAGCCAGTTCAGCAGGCGGTCGGCGCCGGGGCGGGTGATGCTTTTGGTGTAGATCTCCACAAATTGGGCGTGGTAGTCTTCCATGGCTGCCTCACAGTTCCAGATCGTTGAGGATGTCCCGCAGGGATTTCAGCTCCTCCGCCGTCAGGCTGATGCCCTTCGCCATGCGGCTGCCGTCGGGGGACCAGTCGCGGATGTCGTACTTCGGGGGATTGCCGTTCCAGCTGATCATGTTGAGCTGGCGCTCCCAGCCGCGCGCATTGGTGGAAAGCACCGCGATGCGTTCGGTGATCTCGTAGGTAAATTCTGCCATACAGCAAAAACTCCTTTCATATACAGGTCTTGCAACATCATAGCGGATTCCCGGCCAAAATGCAAGTGCAGAAACGCTCATTCGTCCACCCGCACGGCCAGCAGGGCAAAGCGGGTCTCGGTGTTCGGGCGGTGATCGCCGCAGGTGGAAAGCGTCAACAGCTGCTGCCCGTACTCCGGGGTCACGCCGGTATCGTACAGCGCCAGATCCAGAATGGCCTCCACACGCTGCTCCCATTCCAGTTTGCTGGCGGCGTCGAAAAAGGTATAGTAGGGCAGTTCGTCGGCCCCCAGCGTGGTGTCCAGGGCGGCGACCACCTGCCAGGTCCCCGGCTCGTAGATCGTATCGAAGGTGAAGGTGGGGTGCTCCCGCCAGAAGGATTCCTCCCGGTAGCGGGTCAGGTGGCCGAACATGGAACCGTCGCGCATGTTGTGCCCGTAGACCAGCCAGTTGTCGGTGGAAGATCCCGGGCCGGCGGCGCACTGCCCGTCCAGGAACAGGGTGCCGCCGGCGGCATAGTAGCCGTCAAAGCCCCGGCGCAGATAGTATTCGTTGTCGCCGGGCGTCTGCACAACGGGCAGGTCCACATCGGCGCCGTCTATGCGCAGCCAGCCGATCAGGTCCGGGTTTTCCTCGTACAGTTCCCGGTAGGCGGGCAGCACCCGGGCCGTCTGGGAAGGCGCGGGCGTGGCCGCCGTCTCCGGCGTGGTGCGAGCGGCCGCATCGGCGGCCTGCGTCTGCGCCAGCGCGTCACGGGTGGCGCGCACCGGCTGGACGGTCACGCGGGCGCTCTCGCCGGTGGCGGCAGCGGCGGCGGGCAGCATGGCGGGCGGTTCCGGCTGGCCGCCGTGAAAGACCGTCTGGCGCACCAGCAGCACGGCGGCCAGCAGCAGCGCCGCGGCCCCGGCCCGGCGCAGCAGCCGGGCCTGACGCCGCTGCCGCGCGCGCAGGCCCGTGCGCGCGGCGAAGGGGTAATACGCGCTGTTGCCGCGGAGCCTGCGGTAACGTTTGGCCATCTGCCGTTCACCTCCCTGCCCGGCGGGCATAAAATAAAAAACGCCCCGTTCAGGGGGCGCTTCAGGTCAGATCTTTCGCAGCATCAGCAGGCCGGCGGAACAAACCAGGATCAATCCCACGATCCCGGCCAGATACAATACCGGGAAATCCCCGGTGGCAGGGGTGGAAACCTGTTCCGGCGCCGCCGTGGAGGAGGGCGTCTGGCTGCTCTGGGCCGTTACCACATCTACTTTGGCGGACGTCTCATGGACGGTGACGGGCTCGTTCTCCTGCGTGCGGGAGGTGGAGTTGGTCGGGGTGGCCGTGGCCTGCGCCGCACTGTCAGCGCGATTCAACATTCCACAGGCGGCCAGCAGCGCGACAAGCGCGATAAAAAACGCCGCACATAAAAAGCGTTTCAACGAGAAAACGCCTCCTTAAAATTCAAAGTCCAAAACGTATTTCCAAAGATGGCCGTCGGACCATCGACATTTACACTGCGTATATTCTATCATATGACGGGGCGTCCGTCAAGCGTTCGTAAACAAAAGGTAACAAACTGGAAACAATCCCCAGCGCGCCCCGGCCGGGCGCCGGGAGGGATTTTCCCCTTGCGCGGGGGGAACAAATGCGCTATAATAATCTTACTATTGTGTGAGATTATGCCCGAAGGGACTTTCCCCGTGGGATGGGCGGCGCGCACGGTACATTGCGTACGAAGGAGTTGTAACGATGAAAGGGATTATCCTTGCCGGCGGCGCCGGCACAAGACTGTACCCGCTGACGATGGTCACCTCCAAACAGCTGCTGCCTGTGTATGACAAACCGATGATCTACTACCCGCTGTCCACCCTGATGCTGGCGGGCATCCAGGACATTCTGATCATCTCCACCCCCACCGATACCCCGCGTTTTGAAGCCCTGCTGGGGGACGGCAGCCAGTACGGCCTGCATCTGCAATACAAGGTCCAGCCCAGCCCGGACGGGCTGGCCCAGGCGTTCCTGCTGGGGGAAGAGTTCATCGGGGGCGACTGCTGCGCCATGGTGCTGGGGGATAATATCTTCTACGGCGCCGGGTTCTCCAAGCGCCTGAAAGCGGCCGCCGCCAACGCCGAGGCAGGCCGCTGCACGGTGTTCGGCTACTATGTCAACGACCCCGAACGGTTCGGCGTCGTGGCTTTCGACAGGGAGGGCCACGCCACTTCCATCGAGGAAAAACCGGCGCAGCCCAAGAGCAACTACGCGGTCACCGGCCTGTATTTCTACAACAAAGACGTGGTCGAGATGGCCAAGCAGGTCCGCCCCAGCGCCCGCGGCGAACTGGAGATCACCACCCTGAACGAGATGTATCTGCGCCAGGGCAAGCTGGACGTACAGCTGCTGGGACGTGGCTATGCCTGGCTGGATACCGGCACGATGGATTCGCTGGTGGAAGCGGCGACTTTTGTGCAGACCATCGAACAGCGGCAGGGCATCAAGATCTCGGCCCCGGAGGAGATCGCCTACAAATACGGCTGGATCAGCAAGGAAAAGCTGCTGGAAAGCGCCGCGCGCTACGGCAAATCGCCCTACGGCATGCACCTGAAGAATGTGGCGGACGACAAGCTGCTGTACTGAGAGTGAAGAGGGATTGCGATGAAGATTTTGATTACGGGGTGCCGCGGCCAGCTTGGCACCGAGCTCCAGCGGCAGCTGGCCGAAGAAGGCTGCGTGCTGGGCCCCTTGCCGGAGCGCTTGCGCAAGGCGACCGTCATCCCGGTGGATGTGGACGAGCTGGACATCACCGACCGGGAGGCCACGATCAACTATATCCGCCGCCACCAGCCGGATACGGTGGTCAACTGCGCGGCGGTCACCAACGTGGACGGCTGTGAGACGGCCCGCGACGCGGCGTTCCGGGTCAATGCCATCGGCCCGCGCAACCTGGCCCTGGCCTGCGACAAGGTCAACGCCCGGCTGGTCCACATCTCCACCGACTATGTGTTCCCGGGCACGCCCAACGGCGGCGTTCCGCTGGATGAATGCGCGCAGCCCGCGCCCATCTCGGCTTACGGCCAGACCAAACTGCTGGGCGAGCAGTATGTCCGCAACTTCTGCCGCCGCCACATCATCGTGCGCACGGCCTGGCTCTACAGCTACTACGGCAAAAATTTCGTCAAGACCATGATCCGCCTGGGCAGGACCCACGACCGGATCAACGTGGTCAAAGACCAGCTGGGCAACCCCACCAACGCGGTGGACCTGGCCTATCATATTCTGAAACTGAGCGTCAGCCACGACTACGGCGTCTACCATTGCACAGGCAACGGCATCTGCAGCTGGGCGGAGTTCGCGGCGGCCATCATGGAGGAAGCGGGCCTGGCCTGCAAGGTGGTGCCCTGCACCAGCGCCGAGTACGCCGCCGCCAACCCGCAGAGCGCCAACCGTCCGGCATGGAGCGCTTTGGAAAACCGAATGCTCCGCTGCACCGTGGGGGATGAAATGCGCGGCTGGCGCGAAGCCCTCAAGGATTTCTTTGCAAACTGGAATGGAGAATAACGACCATGAAGACCTATCTCGTCACCGGCTGCGCCGGTTTTATCGGCTCCAACTTCGTCCACTATATGCTGGAAAAATACCCGGAGATCCGCCTCATCAACCTGGACAAGCTGACGTACGCGGGCAACCTGGAGAACCTCAAGGACATTGAGGGTGACGCGCGCCATATCTTTGTGCAGGGCGACATCTGCGACAAGGCGCTGGTCACCGGGCTGATCGCCAAGTATGACCCCGACTACGTCATCAACTTCGCGGCCGAGAGCCACGTGGACCGCAGCATCAAAAACCCCGAGATCTTCGTAGAGAGCAACGTGCTGGGTACCGTCAACCTGCTGCAGTGCTGCAAGGACGCCTGGTACGACGCCGGGGCCAAGACCTGGAAGAAGGGCAAGAAGTACCTGCAGGTCTCCACCGATGAGGTCTACGGCGCCCTGGGCCCCGAAGGCTATTTTATGGAGACCACGCCCCTGTGCCCCCACAGCCCCTACTCGGCCAGCAAGGCCAGCGCCGATATGTTCGTCAAAGCCTTCCACGATACCTACGGCATGCCGATGAACATCACCCGCTGCTCCAACAACTACGGCCCGTACCAGTTCCCCGAAAAACTGATCCCGCTGCTCATCAACAACGCGAAGCAGCACAAGAAGCTGCCGGTCTACGGCGACGGCATGCAGATCCGCGACTGGCTCTACGTCATGGACCACTGCAAGGCCATCGACATGGTGGCGTCGGACGGCAAGGACGGCGAGGTCTACAACGTGGGCGGCCATAACGAGCGGCCCAACATCTTCATCGTCAAGACGGTGATCGCCCAGCTGCATGACCGCCTGCAGGACGAAGGCATCAGCGAAGAACTCATCACCCATGTGGCGGACCGCCTGGGACACGACCGCCGCTACGGCATCGACCCCACCAAGATCAAGAACGATCTGGGCTGGTACCCCGAAACGCCTTTTGAGAAGGGCATCGTCCTGACCATCGACTGGTATCTGGCCCATCCCGAGTGGATGGCGCACGTCACCAGCGGCGACTACCAGAACTATTACGAGCAGATGTACAAAAACAAGTGACCTGCATCTGCGCCGCGAACACCGGGGGGTTGCGCCCCTCTAGCTTAGGAGTTCCATAACCCATTATGGCAAATTACAGAGAAGAACAAATCCGCAACAGCCGCCGTCTGGCACGGCAGATCCTGGGCGCGGCAGCGCTGCTGCTGGCCCTGATCGGCCTGTTCACCGTCTTCGGCTGGGTGGTGGGGGCCATCCGCTCCGCGCTGGATGATTCCGGCCGCCGCCAGGAATACGCCGACCGCCTGTACGGCATGGTCATGCTGGACCCGCTGCCCTTCGAGGATGTCAGCGCGGTGGACCCGGGCGTGTTCAAGCAGGCGGCCATCTGGGGCACCGTCTACGAGATCCAGAGCAGCGGCGGCAGCCTGGACCAGTATGAGCGCGACCCGGACACCGGCTCGGCCATGATCCCCAAACTGGAGATCGATACCTATATCGCCAACCTGCTGGGGCCGAATTACACGGTCACGGACGGCAGCTTCAGCACCGACGAATTCGTCTACCAGTACAATGAGGAAAAGCAGTGCTACCTTGTGCCGGTCACCAGTTCGGTGGCCCAGTACACGCCGGAAGTGGTGCGGATCTCCACCTCCGGCGGCCAGCGCCGCGTCACGGTGGGCTATATCCCGACCGCCAGCAACAGCCTGAGCGGCGAACTTTCCCTCACGGCACCCACGGAACCCGTCAAGTATATGGACTATGTCTTTACCCGGGGCGAGAACCGGGAGTGGTATCTTACGGCGCTGCAGGAAAGCGAGATGCAGGTGGAAGCCACGCCCACCCCGACGCCCACGGCTGCCGTCTCGCAGGATACCCAGACGATGGTGGAAAGCCAGCTGAGTTCGGCCATGACCGGCACGGCCTCCGGCACGCAGACGCCGGAGGCGACCGCCCCGGCGCCGGACGAACCGGCGGCGTCGGAATCGCAGAGCGAGGAAACGACGTCGGAGGATACCTCCCAGGCGGAAGACGCTTCCTCTGCGGAGGAGGGTGGCAGCGACGCCGCCGCGGACGATACGGTGGGCTGACCCCCGCTTTTGCACAAAGTACCCCGCCTGCGCGGCCGCGCAGGCGGGGCTTTTTTGTGCAGCGGGGCAAAAAGCAGGTGCAATCCCGCCGCAGGTGTGGTATAATCAGACTATTCTACATAAAGAGGTGTGCCGCTATGGAAGAATTGCTTCGCATTTTGGAAAAGAACGCCCGTATGCCCATCGAGGACATCGCCGCCATGCTGGACAAAACGCCGCAGGAAGTCGCTGCCATGATGGACGAGGCGGCGGCCAAGGGGTATATCCGCGGATACGAGACGCTGGTGGACTGGGAACGCGCCGGGGTCAGCCTGGTGGAAGCGGTGATCGAACTGCGGGTCACCCCGCACAAATCCTGCGGCTTTGACGATATCGGCGCGGCTATCGCCGATTTTGACGAGGTGGATACCGTGCTGCTGATGAGCGGCGGCTACGACCTGCAGGTCATCATCAAGGGCCGCAGCTTCCAGGAGATCGCCCTGTTCGTGGCCAAGCGCCTGTCCCCGCTGGACGATGTGATCTCCACGGCTACCAGCTTTGTGCTGCGCGCCTACAAACGCGGGGGCCGCTTGTACCAGGCGGAGGAAACCGACGAAAGAGAGTGGACGATGCTGTGATGAACTACGACGAACTGTTGGCGCCTGCCGCCAAGGCAATGCGGCCGTCCGGCATCCGCAAATTCTTTGACCTGGCGGCCGATATGCCCCACTGTATCTCCCTGGGCGTGGGGGAGCCGGACTTCAAAACGCCGTGGAGCGTGCGCGACGCGGGCATCCGCAGTCTGGAACAGGGCCGCACCAAGTACACGGCCAACGCCGGGCTCAAGGAACTGCGGGCCGAGATCTGCCGCTATCTGGCGCGCCGCTTTGAACTGCAGTACGAGCCGGAACAGACCCTGGTCACGGTGGGCGGCAGCGAAGCGATCGACCTGGCCATCCGCGCGCTGGTCCAGCCGGGGGACGAGGTCATCATCCCGGAACCCTGCTTTGTCTGCTATGAACCGATCACCCAGCTCACCGGCGGCGTGCCCGTGCCCGTCGCCACCCGGGCCGAGGATGAGTTCCGCCTGACAGCCGCACAGCTGCGGGCGGCCATCACCCCCCGCACCAAGCTGCTGATCCTGCCCTACCCCAACAACCCCACCGGCGCCGTCATGAGCCAGCAGGACCTTGAAAAGCTGGCGGAAGTGCTGCGCGGCACCAAGGTGATGGTCCTCTCGGACGAGATCTATTCCGAGCTGACCTACGGCCTGGACCGCCATGTCTCCTTCGCGTCGCTGCCCGGCATGGCCGAACGGACCATCGTCGTCAACGGCTTTTCCAAGTCCTACGCCATGACCGGCTGGCGGCTGGGCTACGCCGCAGGGCCGGAGCCGGTCATCTCGGTCATGACCAAGATCCACCAGAGCTGCATCATGAGCGCGCCCACCACCAGCCAGTACGCGGCCATCACGGCGCTGCGCCAGTGCGACGACCAGATCGAGATGATGCGCGACGAGTACAACCGCCGCCGCCGCTATGTGGTCAGGGCGCTCAACGAGATGGGCCTGACCTGCTTTGATCCCCGGGGCGCCTTCTATGTGTTCCCGTCGATCCAGTGCAGCGGGCTGAGCAGCCAGGAATTCTGCGAGCGGCTGCTGCAGGAAAAAGAGGTGGCCATCGTCCCCGGCGACGCCTTCGGCGCTTCGGGCGAAGGCTACGCCCGCATCAGCTACGCCTACAGCGTGGACCACCTGCAGACCGCCATGCACCGCATCCGCGCCTTCCTGCAGGAGCACGGATGGTATAAGGGGTAAGAACGCGCCCCCGGGCAAAACAGAAGGGATTTTTATGCAAAAAAAGTCTGTCACCGTACTGGCCCCGGCCAAGCTGAACCTTTCTTTAGACGTGGTGGGCACGCTGCCCAACGGCTACCACGACCTGGACATGGTCATGCAGACCATCGACCTGTATGAGAAGATCACCCTGCGCCGCAGCATGGACCTGCGCCTGACGCTGCCGGGCAGCTTTGTGCCCGCCAATGATAAGAACACCGCCGTCAAGGCCGCGCTGGCCTTCTTCCACTATACCGGCCTGCTGGCAGGGGTGGATATGACGATCTACAAACGGGTGCCGGTGCGGGCCGGCATGGCGGGCGGCAGCGCCGACGCCGCCGGCGTGCTGGTGGGGCTGAACGAACTGTATGACGCCCGCCTTTCGATGAGCGAACTGTGCGCCATCGGCGCGGGCATCGGGGCCGACGTGCCCTTTGCCCTGCTGGGGGGCACCTGCCGGGTGCGCGGCGTGGGCGACCTGATGAAAGCCCTGCCGCCCTGCCCGGACTGCTGCTTTGTGGTGGCCATGCCCAGCGTGGGGGTCTCCACCCCGGAAGCCTTCGCCCGGTATGATACCATGGGCAGCCCGGTCCATCCCGACTGCGAAGCACAGGAACAGGCCGTCCGCGCCGGGGATCTGCAGGCGGTCTGCGCCGCTGCGGGCAACGCGCTGGAGTACTGTTCCGGCGCGAAGGAGACCCCGGCCCTTTGCGCCGTTTTGCGGGAAAACGGCGCGCTGACGGCCCAGATGACGGGCAGCGGCGCGGCGGTGTTCGGCGTCTTTGCCGGGGAAGGACCGGCCCGGGCGGCGCTGGCGGCGCTCAAGCGGTCCTGCCGGCAGGTCTATCTGTGCCGGCCCACCCGCGGCGGCCCGCGCGTCACCGTGCGCAGGCCCCTGAAAGCGTGAACGGCCCATAAAAGCAGCAACGTGCGCCCCGGCCGGGACGGCCGCCGCCGTTTTTCTGTGATCCCGCCCGCTGTTTTTCTCTGCGCCGCGCCTGTTTGCGGCGCCGGTATGCAGGCCATACTCCCTGTACAAGCAGTAAAGGGAGGATGCGCGATGAAAAACACCAGAAGGACCGTACTCGAACTGGGCGTGGGCCTGGGATTCCTGCTCAGCGTGGTACTTACATTGTGGGCGGCGGGCCGCGCCCGGGTGGCGGCGCAGGTACGCGCCGATACCATCCGCCTGCATGTGCTGGCCAACAGCGATACGCTGGAAGACCAGCTGCTCAAACTGCAGGTGCGGGACGCGATTTTGCAGGCGCTGCCTGCTTCCGTGACCGGGGCACGGACCCCGCAGCAGGCCGTGCGGGCTTTACAGCAGGCGCTGCCTGTGCTGCAGCGCGCCGCCGATACGGCCCTGCATGCCGCCCACAGCGGCCAGCGGGCCGTGCTCCGGCTGGAAGCCTGCGCGTTTGCGCCGCGGGACTACGGCAGTTTCACCCTGCCCGGCGGGACCTATCAGGCCCTGCGGGTGGAACTGGGCGCGGCGCAGGGGCGCAACTGGTTCTGCGTGCTGTATCCGGCGCTGTGCGTGTCGGGTGCCACGGCCGAATACCCCACAGCGGCGGAGAACGCCCTGGTCTTTGGCCGGTATGAGGTACGCTCGGCGCTGCTGGACGCCCTGCTGGGGCGGTGAATGCAAGAGGGAAGGGAAAACCGCCGGTTTGCCTGCTCCCTCTTTTTCTGTCAGAGAAGAAAGGAACGTCTTTGTATGCTGCATCTACTCCTGGGCCCTTCGGGCAGCGGCAAATCCCGCCGTATGCGCATGGATCTGCGCGCCCGCGCCGAACGGGGCGAGGACAGCCTGCTGATCGTGCCGGAGCAGTTCACCTCCTCCACCGAAGGGCTGCTCTACCGCACCCTGGGGGATACCCTCTCCGCCCGGGTGGAGAGTTACTCCTTCACCTCGCTGGCGGAAGCGCTGCTCCGCCGGTACGGCGGCGCGGCGGTGCATACGCTGGACGAAGCCGGACGGGTGCTGCTGGTGCGCCGGGCGGTGGATTCCCTCATGGACCGGGTGGTCTACTACAACCGGCAGCGCCGTTCCGCTGCGTTCTGTGAGCGTGCGGCCCAGACCATCGAGGAACTGAAAAGCGCCGGCGTCACCCCCGGCGATCTGGCCGGGTATGCGCTGGCCCCCGGCGCCGACCGGGACAAACTGCAGGAACTGTCGCTGATCTACGGCGCGTATGAAGCGCTGCTGGGGCAGACCGCCATGGACCCCGGCGACCGCCAGCAGCTGGCGGCCCGCTATCTGGACGCGGCGTTCTTTGCCGGGCGTGCGGTGTACATTGACGAGTTCGATACCTTCAACGCCCCCAAACGGGCGCTTCTGGCCGCCATGCTGCCGGTCACCGATGTGACGGTCTGCCTGTGCTGCGACGGCATGCAGGACCGGGACGGCGGTATGGGCCTGTTCAGCGGGGCCAAGGCGGTGGCGGCCAGCCTGCGCCGTATGGCGGCGCAGGCCGGCGTGCCGGTGCAGGTTGAGACCCTCACCGATGACCCGCGCCATGCCGGGACCCCGGTGCTGGCGGAACTCAACCTGCTGCTGGCGGACCCCACTTATACGCCCCAGGTGACGGTGGACCCGGACCATCCGGCCATCGTCTGCCACGGCGCGGCCAGCCGTCAGGCGGAGGCCAAGGCGGTGGCGGCACAGATCGCCGCCCGCGCCCGGGCCGGGACGCTCTACGGGCGGATGGCGGTCGTCTGCCGCAATATGGCGGAGTATCTGGGCCCGCTGCGGTATGAGTTCCGCCTGCAGGGCATCCCGCTGTTCTGCGACGAGGCCACCACGCCGGAAAACACCGCCCCCGCGCGGGCGGTCCATGCGGCGCTGGACCTGGCGCGCACAGGGGTCTCCAGCCGCACGGTGCTGCGGCTGCTCAAGACCGGGCTGGTGGACCTGCCGGAACGCCAGCAGGAGGCGCTGGAAAACTACGCCTACACCTGGCCGCTGAAAGCCACGGACTGGCGGGAACCCTTCACCCGCAGCGCGGCGGGCTACGCCGACCGGGAGCAGGAGGAGGACCGCCGCACCCTGCAGTACGCCGAGGCCGCCCGCGCTTTTGTGATGGAGCGGGTGCAGCAATTCCTGGCGCGGACCAAAAATGCCGGGGCCGAGGTGCTGACGCGGCAGATCTATCGGTTCCTGCAGGCCCTAGGCGCCGAAAAAACGCTGGATGCGCTGGCCGGGGATCTGCGCGCCCGCGGACGCCTGCCGGAAGCCGACGAGGCGCTGCGGGAGTGGAACGTGGTCATGGGGCTGCTCAACCAGCTGGCCCAGCTGCTGGGCGATGAACCCCTGCCCCCCGCAGAGTACGCCGAACTGTTCACCTTGCTGCTGCGCACCACCGACATGGGGCACATCCCCCAGAGCCTGGACAGCGTGATCCTGACTACCGCCGGACGCATGCGCCTGCCGGAGACAGACGCGGTATTCGTGGTGGGCCTGGTGGAAGGGGAATTCCCCCAGACCCCCGGCGACCAGGGCCTGCTGACCCACGCCGACCGGGACGCCATGATGGCCCAGGGGGCCGAACTGCCCGACTGCTTTGAAAACAAAGTCCTGCGGGAAGGCGTCTGCTTCTATAAAGCGCTCACCGCCGCCCGGTCCTTTTTATGGCTCAGCTGGCCGGGGGCGGCCCACACGCAGGACGACGCCCGCGCCAGCGCGGCGCTGAACCCGGTGCGCAGCCTGCTGCGGGTGCCCTTTGCGGAACCTTCCGCCGCGATGCTGGCAGCCACGCCGGAGGCTGCGCTGGATATTCTCGGCGTGGTCAGCCAGCAGCCCGGACGGGAAGGGGAGGGCGCGGCCCTGCGCGCGGCGCTGGACCGGCTGGAAGGCACTTCTCAGGCGGCCCCCGGCTACGAGGCGGTGCGCCGCGTCTGGCAGACCGAACCGCCCGGGGTGGAGGACACGGCGGAACTGGAAAAACTGCTGGGGCGCAGCCTGCGGGTCAGCCCCACCCGCTTTGAAAAATACCAGACCTGCCCCTTCGGCTACTTCATGCAGTTTATCCTGCGGGCCGCGCCGCGTCAGAAAGCGGAACTGGCCCCCAATATCAGCGGCACGCTGACCCACTGGGTACTGGAAAACGCCCTGAAACGCCAGGGCGCCGCCTTCCGGGACCTGACCGGGGAACAGCTGCAGGCGCTGGTGGATGGGCTGGTGGAAGAATATGTGGCTGCCAACCTGCCCGGTATCACGGCGCGTATGCAGTATCTGATCGAACGCATCCGCCGCAATCTGGTGGGGCTGCTGGGGTTCATCCAGCGGGACCTGCGCCAGTCCGGCTTCCAGCCGGTGGCCTTTGAACTGCGCATCGACGACCGCCCCGGCGCGCCCCGGGTGGACCCGGTGGAACTGGACGACGGCTGCGGCCATACCATCCGCATCGTGGGCACCGTGGACCGGGTGGATGCCATGCCCCTGGGCGAACGCACCTACCTGCGGGTGGTGGACTACAAGACCGGCGGCAAGGACTTCCAGCTCAAGGAAGTCTACTGCGGCCTGGACTGCCAGATGCTGCTCTACCTGTTTACGCTGGAACGCAACGGCAGGGGGCTGTTCCCCGGCGCCGCGGCGGCCGGGGTGGAGTACCTGCTGGCGGACCCGGCGCCCGAGAGCGTGCCCCGCGCCCAGGCCGGGCAGGGGGAGGAAAACCGCTACCCCCTCAACGGCCTGCTGCTGGATGAGGAGAGCGTGTACCGCGCCATGGATACCAAAGGCACCGGCGAGTTTGTGCCGCTGAATTTCAACGCCAAGACCGGCAAGGTCACCAACGGCAAGAGCCGCCTGGCCGACGCGAAGAAGCTGGCGCGCATCCGCGACCACCTGGACGGGCTGCTGGTGCAGATGTCGCGGGACGTGTACGGCGGCCGTTTCGACGCAAAGCCCCTGTGCAGCGGCGGGCGCAGCCCCTGCGCCTACTGCGACTTCCGCATCGCCTGCGCGCATCGGGACGGGGAAAACGAACGGACGGTGGACATACCCGGCGATCCGTTTGAGGAATAAAAAGGAGAAACGCTATGGCGGATACGCCTGAAATTCGATTCACACCGGCCCAGGCGGCGGCCATCGGCGCCCGGGGCGGCAGCCTGCTGGTCTCGGCGGCGGCCGGGTCCGGCAAGACCCGCGTGCTGGTGGAGCGGGTGGTAGGCCTCATCACGGACCCCGAGCACCCGGTGGAAGCCGACAGCCTGCTTATCATGACCTTCACCAATGCGGCGGCGGCCAAGCTGCGGGCGGACATCGCCACCCGTCTGGCGGCCGAAGTGCGGGCCCATCCGGCGGATGGGCGCCTGCGCCGCCAGCAGCTGCTCCTGCAGCGGGCGTCCATCGGCACGGTGGATGCTTTCTGCCTGCATTTTGTGCAGCAGCATTTTGCTGCGCTGGACGTTCCGCCGGACTTTGAGACGGCGGAGGAAGCAGACCTGGCCCGCATCGAGCAGGAGACGCTGGCGGAAGTGCTGGAGACTGCCTACGACGACCCGGATTTCCGCGCCTTTGCTGATCTGTATGACCGGGGCCGCACCGACCAGACGGCGGGGCGGGCCATCCTGGAACTGTACCATTTCAGCCGCTCGCTGCCCCACCCGGACCGGGCGCTGGAAGAGTTTGCCGCCATGTGGCAAAACGGCGCGCCGCCGCAGGAAACGCCCTGGGGCAGGGAACTGCTCCACGCCGCGCTGGCCCGCGCCCGCGGCGCGCAGTCGCTGCTGGAAGCGGGCGCCCGCATGGCCGCCCGGGACGAGGCCGCCGACGCCGCCTACACGGTGGTGCTGCAGGAGGACGCCGACCGCGCCGCCTGGTTGTGCAAGAAGCTGGAAGCAGGGGACTGGGACGCGGCCGTAACCGCGCTGGACGAAGCCGCCGGCGCCTGGCGGCGGGCGGGGCGCGTCAAGGGCGGCAAGGACAGCAACCCTTCGGCCCTGGCGGCCAGCGAACTGCGCGCCCGGGCCAAAAAGCAGCTCGAGAGCCTGCGCGCGGACCTGCTGCTCTGCACGGCGCAGGAATACGAGGAGGACCGCCGCCGCGCGGCCCCGCTGGTGGCGGCGCTGGTGCGGGCGGCCCGACGCTTTGCGGACGCCTGTTTTGCCGCCAAGCGGGAAGAAAAACTGCTGGACTACGCCGACTTTGAACATCTGACCCTCGGCCTGCTCATTGCGCCGGACGGCAGCCGCACGCCGCTGTGCCGCACGGTCAGCGCGCGCTACGCCGCCGTGCTGGTGGACGAATACCAGGATACCAACGCCCTGCAGGACGCCATCTATTTTGCGCTGGCCTCCCCCGAAGCCGACAACCTCTTTTTCGTGGGGGATATCAAGCAGAGCATCTACCGCTTCCGTCAGGCGGACCCGGCGGTTTTTCTGGAAAAGCAGCAGCGCTGGCAGCCTTACCCCCAGCCCGCGCCCCGGCCCGCGGCGCTGGCGCTGGATGCCAATTTCCGCAGTGCGCCCGGGGTCATCGCGGGCATCAACGAACTGTTCTCGGTGTTTTTTTCCCGGGAACTGGGCGGTGTGGAGTACGGCGAAGGCCAGCGGCTGGTGGTGGGCAAGCCGGACCCGTCCTACCCCGGCCTGTGCGAAGTGGACGTCATCGACGGCGCCGATGCGGCCGGGGATGCGGCGGCCATTGCCGGGCGCATCGCGTCCCTGGTGGCCGAAGGCTACCCGGTCCGCGGCAGGGAGGGCGTCCGCCCCTGCGCGTATGGGGATTTCTGCATCCTGCTGCGCGGCCGCGTGAACTTCCCCGTCTATGAAGAAGCGCTGCGCGCCCGGGACATCCCGGTTTTTGCCGATACCGCCGCCGACCTGCTGGACGCGCCCCACATCCGGCCCTTTGCGGCCCTGCTGCGGGTGCTGGACAACCCGGCGCAGGATGTGCCGCTGGCGGCGGTGCTGCTCAGCCCGCTGTTCGCCTGCAGGCCGGACGATCTGGTGGCCCTGCGCAACGCCTGCCCCCGCGGCAGCCTGTACGGGGCGGTGCTTTACGGCGGGCAGCCGCGCTTTGCGCCCTTTACCGAGGCGCTGGCCGAATACCGCCGTCTGGCCCGTACCCTGCCGGTGGACCGCCTGCTGGAAGAACTGCTGGCCCGCACCGGGTATCTGGCCGCGGTGGGGGCCCTGCCCGACGGCATGCGCTGCCGTGAGGATCTGCTGACCTTCGTGAACTGGGCCTCCAACGCCGGGCGCGGGGGGCTTTCGGCGCTGGTGCGCGCCATGGACTCCGCGGCGGCCAACGGCGGCCTTGCCCAGAGCGGCGGCGGGCAGACCCGCCCCGGCTGCGTCAGCATCATGACGGTGCACCGCTCCAAGGGGCTGGAATTTCCCATCGTGTTCGTGGCCGACACGGCCCACCAGTTCAACCAGAGCGACGCCATCCGCCCGGTGCTGACCCACAGCGGCCTGGGCGTGGGGGTCATGCTTCGGGCGGGGCAGAGCGCCAGACGCTACAAAACGCTGCCCTATGCGGCGCTGGCCCAGGCCATCCGTGCCGAGACTCTCAGCGAGGAGATGCGGGTGCTCTATGTGGCGCTGACCCGCGCCCAGGACGCGCTCTTCATCACGATCCCGCTCAAAAAGACCGCGCAGGCCCTCAAGACCCCGGCGCTCTGCGCCCAGGCCGAGGCCACCGGCCCGGCCACCCTGCAGGGGATGAACAGCTGGGCGGGCTGGCTGCTCACCGCCGTATTGCTGCACCCCGACAGCGACGAACTGTGGGCGCGCGCGGCGCTGCTGCCCCATCACCGCCCCACCCGCACGCCGCTGGCAGTCCGCGTGCTGCAAACGCCGGAAGCCGCGCCCCCGGCCGGCGGCGCGGCGGACGCCCTGCCCGACCCGGAACTGTACCGGGCGCTGCAGGCTTCCTTTGCCTGGCGTGATCCCCGGGCCGCGCTGCAGAAGATCCCGGCCAAGGTCAGCGTCAGCGCCGTGGCCCACGCGTCGCGGCCGGTATCGCTGGAACGTCCGGCCTTCCTGCAGAAAGGCGGCCTGACGGGGGCCGAGCGCGGCACCGCCATCCACGCCTTTTTGCAGAGCGTGCCTTTCGGGGAGGACGCGCCCGACCTGGACGCCGAAGTGCGGCGCCAGAAGGAGCGGAAGCTGCTGGACCCCGACCTGGCGGATAAGCTGGATATGGAGCGGATCCGCCCCTTCTTCACAAGCCCTGTCTGGCGGCGCATCCGCGCGGCAAAGCGCATCCTGCGGGAAGAATCCTTTATCACGGCCCTTCCGGCACGGCAGGTCGCGCCGGAAGCCGGGGACCGTGAGGAGGAGGTGCTGGTGCAGGGGATCGCCGACCTGGTGCTGGTCTTTGACGGCCATGCCGAGATCTGCGACTACAAGACCGACGCCAGCAAAGACCCGGACTATTATGTGCGGGAGTACGGGGCCCAGCTGCGCCTCTACCGCCATGCCTTTGCGCTGCGCCTGGACGTGCCGGTGACCAAGCTCACCATCTACAGCTTTGCCATCCAGCAGGAGATCGATATTCCCCTGCAGGGGCCTGTGCGCTGAACGGCGCCGCGCGCGGCAAAAAATCCTGATTTCCGCTTGACTTCGACCCGCGGTTGTGCTATGATGATAGCACCTCTTTTGCGGGTTTATTTTTTATGCCCTTTTTTCGGGGCGCCCCGCAAGTCCGAGGGAGGCTTATTAACCGATAATGGAGGTGCCGAACAATGACTGTCAAGATCACCCTGGCTTGCACCGAATGCAAGCAGCGCAACTACAACAAGGAGAAGAACAAGAAGAATTCTCCCGACCGTCTTGAGATGAAGAAGTATTGCCGTTTCTGCAAAAAGCATACCCTTCACCGCGAAACCAAGTGAGGATAGGAGCTTAGAGATGGCGGACAAGAAAGCTGCGAAAACCGCGGCCCAGGCTCAAAGCGACAAAAAGAAAAAGACCTCGTTTTTTGGCAAGGTCAAGAACTTTTTCAAGGGCATCGCCAAGTATTTCAAGGATACGAAAAGCGAACTGAAAAAGGTCGTCTGGCCCAGCAAGAAAGATGTAAAGACCAATACCATCACCGTCATCGCGGTGGTCGTGGCGGCTGCCATCGTTCTCATCGTGCTGGACCTCATCTTCGGCGGCGCGATCCAGCTGCTGATCGGCGCCTGAACGCTTGAGCGGAGGCAATGACCTATGGCTGAACAAGCAAACTGGTATGTGGTCCATACCTATTCCGGCTACGAGAACAAGGTCGCCCAGGACCTGATGACGATGGTGGAGAACCGCCGTCTGCAGGACCTGATCTGCGACGTCAAGGTCCCCACTGAGACCGTGATCGAGGAAGTGCTGGACAAGACCGGCAATAAGACCGGCGAAAAGGAAGTCCAGCGCAAACTCTATCCCGGCTACGTCTTTGTCAAGATGGTCATGAACGACAATACCTGGTACATCGTGCGCAATACGCGCGGCTGCACCGGGTTCGTCGGCCCGGAATCCAAGCCGGAACCCTTGACCGAGGCGGAAGTCGCCAAGATGGGCGTGGAGACCAAGGCGGAACTGCAGGTCGATTACAAAGTCGGCGACACCGTCGAGATCACCGCCGGCCCGATGGAAGGCTCCGTCGGCACCGTGGAGGAGATCGATATCCCCGCGCGCAAGGTGCGCGTCAAGATCACCATGTTTGGCCGTGAGCTGCCCGCAGAACTGGAGCTGCATCAGGTCAAGCTGTTCTGAGCCGCAGCTCGGGACAAAGCAAGCAATTTCCGGTAAAGACCGCGAACGGGCCCCGGCCCGGGGTACGGTTTTTATAGGGTATGCGGCCGTCGCATACCCGTGGGAGGTCTGCACCGCAGGCCGCAACTCACCACAAAATTTGGAGGTGCAAGTATTATGGCACAGAAAATCACTGGCTACATCAAGCTGCAAATCCCCGCCGGCAAAGCGACTCCGGCACCCCCTGTCGGCCCCGCTCTGGGCCAGAAGGGCGTGAACATCATGTCCTTCACCAAGGAATTCAACGAGCGCACCAAGAACCAGATGGGCATGATCATCCCCGTCGTCATCACGGTGTACGCGGACCGTTCCTTCAGCTTCATTACCAAGACCCCCCCGGCGCCCGTCCTGATCAAGAAGGCCGCCGGCATCGACACCGCTTCCGGCGTGCCGAACAAGAACAAGGTCGGTTCCATCACCCTGGCCCAGGCCGAGGAGATCGCCAAGACCAAGATGCCCGACCTGAACGCTGCCACGCTGGAGGCCGCTGTCAGCATGATCAAGGGCACCGCCCGCAGCATGGGCGTTACCGTTGAGGGTTGAACAGGAGGGGAATAAGCAATGAAACACGGCAAGAAATATATCGAAGCTGCCAAGCTGATCGAGAGCAGCAAGACTTACGACCCGGCCGAGGCCCTGGAGCTGTGCTGCAAGACCGCGACCGCCAAGTTCGATGAGACCGTCGAACTGCATGTCCGCCTGGGCGTTGACAGCCGCCACGCCGACCAGCAGGTCCGCGGCGCTGTGGTCCTGCCCAACGGCACCGGCAAGGACGTCCGCGTGGTTGCCATCGCCAAGGGCGACGCCGCCAAGGCCGCAGAGGCTGCCGGTGCGCAGGAGGTCGGCGATGACGATCTGATCGCCAAGATCCAGGACGGTTACCTGGACTTCGACGTGCTGGTCACCACCCCCGACATGATGGGCCGCGTTGGCCGTCTCGGTAAGATCCTGGGCCCCCGCGGCCTGATGCCCAACCCCAAGGCGGGCACCGTTACCCCCGACGTGGGCAAGGCTGTTACCGACGCCAAGGCCGGTAAGATCGAGTACCGTCTGGACAAGCAGAACATCATCCATGTGCCCATCGGCAAGGCCTCTTTCGGCGCCGAGAAGCTCATGACCAACCTGGACACTGT
This sequence comes from Candidatus Gemmiger avistercoris, assembly GCA_019116705.1. Lineage (GTDB taxonomy): Bacteria > Bacillota > Clostridia > Oscillospirales > Ruminococcaceae > Gemmiger > Gemmiger avistercoris. The sequence goes on along the minus strand of DXBF01000016.1, from coordinate 18,300 downwards.
CCTGGAGGCCATCGCCAAGGCGAAGCCCGCCGCCGCTAAGGGCCAGTACTTCAAGAGCGCCACCGTGGCCACCACCATGGGCCCCGGCGTCCGCGTCGCCACCAACAAGTACGGCGTCTGATCCGGCAAAACGAAAGCGGAAACGCTTGACAAACGCACGTTCGCGTGCTATAATCATTAAGCTGTTTTTAAGACAGCAGGTGCCGTAAGGCATAAGGGTGCAAACCCACCTGCCGAGAAACGTGCGTTTGATAGCTGTGCTTTCAAGCCCTTTTCCCGGCGACGGGAAAGGGGCTTTTCTGTTATACGAAAAGCCGCTTACCGTTACCAAAACTGTAAGTGGAACGAGGTGAAAAGTAAATGCCCAGTGCAAAGATTCTGGAATCCAAGAAGGCTCTTGTCAAAGCGTTGAACGAGGAGATCACTTCCTCTATGGCCGGTGTGGTCGTTGCCTACAACGGCATCAGCGTGGCGGACGACACCAAGCTGCGCAAGGAGCTGCGTGAGGCCGGCGTGCACTACATGGTCGTCAAGAACACCATGCTGCGCCTGGCCGTCAAGGGCACCCAGTACGAGGCCCTGACCGACTGCTTCAAGGGTGACACCGCCATCGCGCTCTCCCCGGAGGACCCGGCTGCTGCGGCCCGCATCCTGTGCAAGTTCGCCGACGCCGACAAGTCCAAGCGCTTCACCGTCAAGGGCGGCTTCTGCGACGGCCAGGTCATGGACGCGGCCGGTATCAAGGGCCTGTCCACCATGCCCAACCGCGAGGGTCTGCTCTCCATGCTGGCCGGTTCCCTCAACGGGATCATCGGCGGCCTGGCCGTGGCCCTGCAGGCTGTTGCCGACAAGCAGGACGAGACGGCTGCCTGATCTGCGATCCGGCCGCCTGAGCGTTCCGGCGCAGCGCTCAAAAATCCTGTGCGCCGGATAACAAACCAAAAATCAAATGGAGGTAACTACCATGGCTTCTGAGAAGATCACTGCCATCGTCGAGTCTGTCAAGACTATGACTGTTCTGGAGCTCAAAGAGCTCGTTGATACCATCTGCGAGGAGTTCGGCGTTTCCGCTGTGGCCGCTGCTGCTCCCGCCGCTGCCGGCGCTGCCGCTCCCGCTGAGGAGGAAAAGACCGAGTTCGACGTCATCCTGAAGGACGTCGGCGCCAACAAGATGCAGGTCATCAAGACCGTCAAGGAACTGACCGGCGCTTCCCTGATGGAAGCCAAGAAGCTGGTCGAGACTCCCGAGGCCAAGCTGAAGGAGCAGGCTTCCAAGGCCGACGCCGAGGAGATCCAGAAGAAGCTGGAAGAAGTCGGCGCCAAGGTCGAGCTGAAGTAATCTGTTTCCCACTTGCAGCAGGAGCCGCGCGGCACAGCCTCGCGGCTCTTTTTTGCAAAGAAAATGTGCAGCGCGCTGGGCGCTGCACATTTTCTTTGCGCGGGAGGGTCCGGGCAGGAAAACTCAGGAGGAAGAGGATACATAACGCTGCCGGGAACCCTAGCCCCGGTGAGGCTTGCTGCTTTCGGGGAAAACATCGGTATATTTGCCGTACATCTCTTTCAGCAGCACGGTGCGGCGCACCATGCCGATGAACACGTTGCGGTCATCCACTACCGGCACGAAGTTCTGGTCGATGGCCGCCCGCAGCAGGGTGGGCATGTCGGTGGTCACGGTGACCGCTTTGTAGTCGCGCCGCCGCGGGAAGCTGGCGATGGGCACGTCCTCGCTGGCTTCCAGGTCCAGGCCGTGCAGGTTTTTCATCCCCCAGAGGATATCCCCCTCCGTGATGGTGCCTACATATTCGCCGTTGCGCTTGAGCACCGGGATGGTGGCAAACCGATGGTTGGCCCATTTTTCCAGCGTCTGGCGCAGGGTGAAATCCTCGTAGATATACAGTACGTCCTGCTTGGGTGTCAAAAAGAACAACAGGTTCATGGATCGGTACACTCCTTTTGGCAGTGGGCTCTTTATCCAGTATATACGTTCGCCTTGTAAACTTTGTGAATGGAATGTTAAAAAACAGTCTGCCAGATTTTTATTGCAAAAGACTGTTCAAACGGGAAAAAATGGTGTATAATAAGCCTGATTAAGCCCAACAAAGGAGGATCGCAGATGATCACCAAAGTGAATCCTTACGGACATATCTCTTTGACCAACGATTATTTTTCCGGGCTGGTAGAGCAGGCGGCCAAGCAGTGCTACGGCATTGCGGCCATGGGGCAGGCCCCGGCGGAAAGCATTGTGCGCAGCGCCCTGCGTACCGGCAGCCTGCCGCCCAAAGGCGTGACCGTCACGCAGGAGAGCGGGCGTCTGGTCATTGCGCTGCATATTAAAGTGGGATATGGGCTCAATATCTCTACGATCACGCAAAGCATCACCCACCGCGTAAAGGACGAGGTCGAGCATGCCACGGGCCTCCGGGTCGCGCGCATTGATGTGTATGTGGACGATATTTTGGCAGACTAAGACATGAGGTGTAACATACGATGATTACTGGCCAGACCCTGCGTGACGCCATCCTTTCCGGCGCCAACAATATTGCCAATCAGCGCACCCGCGTGGATGAGCTGAACGTTTTCCCTGTCCCCGACGGAGATACCGGCACCAATATGAGCATGACCGTCGGCGCGGCCCGCCGGGAACTGGAAGCCCTGCCCGACACCTGCACGGTGGCGGAAGCCAGCAAGACGGCGGCTTCCGCCATGCTGCGCGGCGCGCGCGGCAATTCCGGCGTTATCACCAGCCTGCTGTTCCGCGGCTTTTCCAAGGCGCTGAAAGGCAAGACCGAAGCCGATGCCGCCGATCTGGCCAACGCCCTGCAGATGGGCGTGGATGCCGCTTATAAGGCGGTCATGAAGCCTACGGAGGGCACCATCCTCACGGTGACCCGCCTGGCGGCGGAGAAAGCCGCCCAGTGCACCGGCATGGAGATCCCCGCCATGTGGGACGCCATGATGGCCGCCGCGCGGGAGGCCCTGGCCGATACCCCCAACCTGCTGCCGGTGCTGAAAAAAGCCGGTGTGGTCGATGCCGGCGGGCAGGGCATCCTGGTCGTGTTTGAGGGCATGAAGCAGGTCTTTGACGGCGGCGAGATCATCGCCGGCGCCGAGGTGGCCGCCAAACCCAAGGTCTCCAGCGAGGCTGCGGGCAAGGGCGTTTTCACCGACGATCTGATGAAAGTGGAGGACATCAAGAACGGGTACTGCACCCAGTTCCTGCTGCACAAGAACCCCGACGCCAGCGTGACGCGCCTGCGCGCCTTCCTGGAATCCAACGGCGATTCCGTGGTGGTCATCGAGGACGACGACGTGGCCAATTGCCATGTGCATACTTCGGACCCCGGCATGATGCTGTCGGAGGCCATCAAGTACGGCTACCTGACCGATTTCAAGATCGAGAATATGCACGAGCAGTTCCTGGCCCGCCAGAAACAGGGCAAGGGGCTGGAAAAGCAGGCTGCGGCGGAAGAAGCGCAGGCCAGTGAGTTCACCTACGCGGCCGTGGACCCCGAGCGGGAATACGGCTTTGTGGCGGTGGCTGCCGGCGAGGGTCTGAAGAGCGTCTTTGCCGACCTGGGCGTGGATGCTGTGGTCAGCGGCGGCCAGACCATGAACCCCTCCACCGAGGATATCCTGGCGGCGATCCAGAGCGTGCCCGCCAAGACGGTGCTGGTCCTGCCCAACAACAAGAACATCATCATGGCCGCGGAGCAGGCCCAGAAGCTGGCCGACCGCAAGGTCATCGTCCTGCCCACCCGCACGATCCCCCAGGGGATGACAGCCATGCTGAATTTTGACCCCGAGGCAAAACCCGACGAGAACGCCGTCAACATGATGCAGGCGGCGGACCATGTCAGTACCGGCCTGGTGACGTATGCGGCCCGCGACAGCGAGTTCGACGGAAAGACCATCAAGCAGGGCGAGATCATGGCGCTGGAGAACGGCAAGATCGTGGCCACCGGTACCGACATCGTTAAAATGACCTACCGCCTGGCCCGCTCCATGCGCCGGAAGGACACCCAGTTCATCACGGTGATCTCCGGCTGTGACGTGAGCGAGGAGGACGCCGAGCGCACGACCGAGATGGTCCGCGCCAAGTGCGGCGGCAACATCGAGGTCAGCCACATCAACGGCGGCCAGCCGGTCTACTACTATATGCTTTCTGTGGAGTAAGCCGGAAGGAAAACGCGGCAAAAAGGCGAATTTGGGGAAGTTCCGAGTTCGCCTTTTTCTATATTCCAAACGGAAGGGAGGGGCGCACCGTGGCGGATCTGAACAGTTCCATCCAGTATCTCAAGGGCGTGGGGCCTGCCTTTGCCAAAAAGTTTGAGAAACTGGGTATTCAAACCATCCGGGACCTGCTGCTGTGCTACCCCCGCAAATACATCGACTATACCCAGCCTTATCCCATTGCGGGCGCACCCTACGATGTGGACTGCTGCGTCAGGGCCACGGTGCTGCAGAAGGAACCGCCCCGGCGCATCAAGGGCGGGCGGGTGCTTACCCGCGTGCTGGCGGCGGATGATTCCGGCGTGCTGGCGCTGTCCTGGTTCAACGCCTCCTACGCGGCGGAAAAACTCATCACCGGGCAGACCTATTACTTCGAGGGGCGCATCAGCGGCAATATGACCCATCGGGAACTGCTGCATCCGCTGGTACGTACCGAGGCCCAGGTGGCCGAAAGCCCCTTTGTGCCGGTCTACCACGGCACCGAGGGCCTGCCCGCGGCCCGGCAGGCGGCCTGCGCCCGGGCGGCGCTGGCCTATGTGGACGAGCTTCAGGACCCGCTGCCGCCGGAATTGCTGACGCGTTATAAAATGCCCCCCAAGGCGCAGGCCGTGCGCGCCGTTCATGCGCCGCGGGATCATGCAGACCTGGCGGCGGCCCGACGCAGGCTGATTTTTGAGGAACTGTACCTGCTGCAGATCGGCATCTTCCTGCTGCGCAGCCACGGGCGCCGGGCCGCCAGCGCCCCCATGCGGCCGCTGGACCTGGAACCGTTCTGGCGCAGCCTGCCCTATGCCCCCACGGGGGCCCAGCGCCGCGCTACCGGGGAGATCGTGCAGGACCTGTGCGCCCGGACGCCTATGAACCGGCTGCTGCAGGGGGACGTGGGCAGCGGCAAAACGCTGGTGGCGGCGGCCGCCATCTGGTTCGCCGCCCAGAACGGCTGGCAGAGCGCCATGCTGGCCCCCACCGAGATCCTGGCCCGGCAGCATGCGGCCAACCTGGCGGACAGGCTGGAGCCTTTCGGCGTCAATGTGACGCTGCTGGTGGGCGGCATGAAAGCCAGCGAAAAGAAGATCGCCCTGGCGGCCATCGCAGACGGCCGGGCCGGGTTGGTGGTGGGAACCCATGCGGTGCTGACCGATTCCGTCCAGTTCCGCAACCTGGGGCTTGCCATCGTGGACGAACAGCACCGCTTCGGCGTGCGGCAGCGCGGGCTGCTGGCAGGCAAGGCCCAAAGCCCGCACCTGCTGGTCATGAGCGCCACCCCCATCCCGCGCACCCTGGGCCTGCTGATGTACGGCGACCTGGATATTTCGGTGCTGGATGAACTGCCGCCGGGCCGCAAACCCATCAAGACCTGGTTCATCACCGGCAAAAAGCGGCGGGATATGTACGGCTTCCTCGACAAGCAGATCGCCGCCGGGCATCAGGCGTACATCGTCTGCCCGGCCATCGAGGAGAACGAACTGGATGCCGGGATGCAGGCGGTCAAGACCTACTACGCCGAGGTGGCCTGCCCGCTGCTGCCGGGCCGCCGCATCGGCCTTCTGCACGGCAAGATGAAGCCGAAAGAGAAGGACGAGGTCATGCGGCAGTTCAAAGAGGGGGAACTGGACGTGCTGGTCTCCACCACCGTCATCGAGGTGGGGGTCGATGTGCCCAACGCCACCGTGATGGTCATTGAGAACGCCGAACGCTTCGGCCTGTCGGCGCTGCACCAGCTGCGGGGCCGCGTGGGGCGCGGCGCGGCGGATTCCTGCTGCATCCTGATCTCGGACCATGAAAGCGACGCGGTGCGGGAGCGCCTGCGTTTCCTGTGCCATACGGCGGACGGCTTCGCGGTGGCCAGATATGACCTGGAGACCCGGGGTCCCGGCGATTTCTTCGGGGAAGCCCAGCATGGCCTGCCCACCCTGCGGGTGGCGGATCTGGTGCAGGATACCCGCACCCTGCGCGTCGCCCAGGAGGAAGCCAGGACCCTGCTGGCGGCGGACCCCAACCTGACCGACCCGGTGCACCGGGCCCTCTCGGACGAGGTCGAACGCCTGTTCGCCACCGCCGGGGCCATGAATTGACAGCGCACTCTTTTATTTCGGGGGAGAGTTTGCTATACTAAACACAAGACCAACCTTGCATCAGAGGGACACCATGCCTATGAAAAAGATCTGCGCTCTGCTGTGCGCCGCTCTGCTCAGCCTGCTGCTGACGCTGCCGGTGGCTGCGGAAGGGGAAACCACCAGCCTGCTGGCGGAGGACGCGCCGGCGCTGACGGCCCCGGCGGCCTACGTTGTGAACCTGGACACCAACATCGTGGTATATGAAAAGGACAGCGAGACCCAGTTCCAGGCGGCCAGCCTGACCAAGATGATGACCTGCCTGCTCATGCTGGAGCAGTACCAGGATCAGCTGGACACCATCACGCTCACGGCGCCCAGTTATATCTACGATCTGATCTGGGAGCAGACCACCAACGCTTCCACGGCGGACATCCGCCGCGGCGATACCCAGACCCTGCGCAACCTGCTCTACGCCATGCTGCTGCCCAGCGCCAATGAGGCGGCCTACATCGTGGCCGACTACATGGGCGGCGGCAGCATCGACAACTTTGTCGCCATGATGAACGACGAGGCGGCGGCCATCGGCTGCACCGGCACCACCTTCACCGATCCCTGCGGCCTGGACGAAGGCAACGTGACCACGGCCCGGGACGCTTACCTGATCCTGCGTGCCCTGACCGCCTACGACATTGTGGCCACCGTCATGGCGACGCCCAGCTACGATATGGGCACCAACGAAAATTACCCCACGGCGGGCACTTATATCATCCAGAACACCAACAAGCTGGTCTGCAACACCAGCTACTACCGGGAATACAACAAGGGCGGCAAGACCGGCAGCCTGGGCGAGTGGCAGAACTTCGCGGGCTGGCACAGCCAGGACGGCGAAAACTATATCAGCGTGCTGCTCAACGTCCCCAACTCGGCGGATGAGGAGGGCGGCCGCCCGGCCCTGCGGGAGACCGCCACGCTGATGGACTGGGTCTTTGCCACCTACACCGTGTCCCCGGCGCTGGATACCACCCAGCCCATCACCGAAAGCCGCATCCGCTATTCCACCCAGACCGACACCATCATGCTTTATCCCGCCGACGACATGATGACCCTGCTGCCCCGGGAGGGCGGCGCTGCCCTGACAGAACAGAGCTTCGATCTGCCGGATTCCCTGACCGCGCCCATCCATCAGGGGGACGTGGTGGGCACCGTTACGCTGACCATCCAGGGGCAGACCATCGGCACGGTGGATCTGATCGCGGGCAGCGACGTTTCCCGCAACCAGGTGCTGTACACCATCTCCCGCATCGGGGAATTTTTCTCCAGCACCTATTTCAAGGTCGTCATCATGCTGACGATGGCGGTGGTGGCGGTCTACGCCTTTATTTGGGTGCTGTCGATTCTGGGCGTATGGAGCCGCGAAAGCGAAAATAAATAACAGGGAGGAACGACCATGCTGGACGTGAAGCGCAACCTGACGATGATGACGGATTTCTACGAACTGACGATGTCGGCCGGGTATTTCCACGAGGGCTACCAGGACAAGACCGCCGTCTTTGATATGTTTTTCCGGCGTGTCCCGGACGGCGGCGGCTACGCCATCATGGCCGGACTGCAGCAATTCATGGACGCGGTGGACCATCTGGAATTCACGGGGGAGGATATCGACTACCTGCGTTCCACCGGCATCTTCCACGAGGCGTTCCTGGACTATCTGGCGCACTTCCGGCTGCACTGCACCATCTGGGCCATTGAGGAAGGCATGCCGATCTTCCCCCAGGAACCCATCGTCACGGTGGAGGGCCCATCCATCGAGTGCCAGCTGCTGGAGACCCTGCTGCTGGTCACTTTCAACCACCAGTGCCTTATCGCCACCAAGGCCAACCGCATCGTGCGGGCCGCTGCGGGCCGGCCGGTCATGGAGTTCGGCGCCCGCCGCGCCCAGGGGTATGACGCCGCCTACTTCGGCGCCCGCGCAGCCTACATCGGCGGCTGCGGGTCCACCTCCTGCGTCATGGCCGCCCGGGATTTCGGCATCCCCGCCTCGGGCACCATGGCCCACAGCTGGGTGCAGATGTTCCCCAGCGAATACGACGCTTTCAAGACGTACGCAGAACTGTACCCTGACGCCTGTGTGCTGTTGGTGGACACCTACAACGTGCTGCGGCACGGCGTGCCAGACGCCATCAGGGTGTTCGACGAGGTGCTCAAGCCCATGGGCAAGCGGCCCAAGGGCATCCGCATCGACTCGGGCGACATCGCCTACCTCTCGAAGAAAGCGCGCAAGATGCTGGACGCCGCGGGTTATCCCGACTGCCCCATCTGCGCTTCCAACAGCCTGGATGAGTACATTGTGCGCGACCTGATCCTGCAGGGCGCCCGGGTGGACAGCTTCGGCATCGGTGAAAACATGATCACCGCCAAGAGCGACCCGGTGTTCGGCGGGGTGTACAAGCTGGCCGCCGTCAAGGAGGAGGACGGCAGCTATACGCCCAAGATGAAACTGTCGGAGTCGGCGGAAAAAATGACGATCCCGGGCCTTAAAAAAGTATGGCGTATCTACGATGAGGACGGCAAGGCCATGGCCGACCTGGTCACGCTGGCCGACGAACAGGTGGAGACCCGCCACGGCATCACACTGTTCGACCCCATCGAAACCTGGAAAGAACGCACCTACGTCAACTGTACGGCACGCTGCCTGTCCACCCTCCTCTACGACCACGGCAAGCGCGTGTACACCAGCCCCGGCCTGGACGACATCAAGAAATTCTGCAAGGCCCAGGTCAACACCCTGTGGGACGAAGTCAAGCGGTTTGAGAACCCCCACCGCTATTACGTGGACCTGAGCCAGAAACTGTGGGATACCCGCAGCGCTCTTTTGAAAAAATTGTCCAAATAATTCATTACGATTTGGTTACAGAAAGCCCTCCCCGTGCATACTAAGGCCAGTATGACGGGGAGGGTTTTTGTATGTTGGAACGGGCGATGCTGTTTCTGCTGGGCGGGGGCGGGTACCTGGCTATTGAACTGGCCTGGCGCGGCGCCAGCCACTGGACGATGTTTTTGGCGGGCGGGATCTGCCTGTGCGTGCTGCAGGCGCTGGCCGTCCGCCCGGTCTGCCTGCCGCTGGCAGCGGGGGCGGGGGCTGCCGCCGTCAGCGGGCTGGAAGTGTGCATCGGCCTGGCCTGCCGGGAGGTGCTGCACATCGCCGTGTGGGATTACAGCGCCGAATGGGGCAACCTGGCAGGGCTGGTCTGCCCGCGCTACTGCCTGTACTGGTTTTTGCTGTGCGGCTGGGTCATCCTGGTGCTGCGGGTGGCGCGGCGGTTTACTGTGCGTCCCGTTTATCGGACATGAAGCGCCGGTCCGCGGCGTGAAAGTACAAATTTTGGGACTGCTGATGCGGTATCATGGTAACAGAAAAAAGAGAAAGGCGGTACCTACCATGACCCAGCAGTTCAAGTATGTCGGCGGCCACGTCGAAGTCTATTCGGAGCAGGGGGAGTTCCTTTTTTCGGCGGACACCATGCAGGAAGCATGGGAGGAACTGTCCGCCTGATGCGTACAAATGCAAGGCAAATATGTACAATATGCCGAAATAGTGGAAAATATACAAATAACTTTTTATATTTTGTACAAAATGGACCTTGCAAAAAAGACGGCTATCGCATATAATAGAATCAGAAAACAGAAAGGAGATGGGCTGCATGTTGAAGCTGCATACTTTGGCCGAATGGATGCATGGTTTCCTGGACCCGGAACGTCCGTACGGGCTGCCGGAGGAAGTGTACAACGACGTGATCCCGTCCGGTGTGCACAGTTATAACCGCACAGATCTGTTTTAAGACCCATCATCCCCGGTAAGCATGTCCCGTGCCGATGCGCGCCCGCATCGGCACGGGGCATTTTGCGTCTTGTATTTTTGCGCAAAACAGGGTATTCTATATCTGTAATCAGGCGGCGTGCCGCGCCGCCCTGCCAGAAGGAGTATCCTCATGAAACTGATCACTTTTACTGTGCCCTGCTATAACTCCGCCGCCTACATGGACCGCTGCATCGAAACGCTGCTGCCCGCGGGGCCGGAGGCGGAGATCATCCTGGTGGACGACGGCTCCACCGACGACACCGGCAGGATCGCCGATGCCTACGCGGAAAAGTACCCCGGCATCGTGCGGGTCATCCATCAGGAGAACGGCGGCCACGGCGAGGGCGTCAACCAGGGCGTCCGCCACGCCGCAGGCGTTTTCTTCAAGGTGGTGGATTCGGACGACTGGCTGGACACCGAAGCCCTGCCCAAAGTCATGGACGTGCTGCGCAGCCATGCGGAAGGGGAGGGGCGGATCGACCTGCTGATGGCCAACTATGTTTACGAGCATGTGGCGGACAATACCCGCAACGTGGTGGACTACACCGGCATCCTGCCGGAAAACCGCGTGTTCCACTGGGGCGAGATCGGCAAGTTCCCGCCCAACAAAAACATCCTGATGCACAGCGTCATCTACCGCACCGAGGTGCTGCGCGCCAGCGGCATGGAACTGCCCAAGCATACCTTCTACGTGGATAACCTGTTCGTCTACCAGCCGCTGCCCCAGGTCAACACGATCTACTATCTCAACCTGGATCTTTACCGCTACTTCATCGGGCGGGAGGACCAGAGCGTCAACGAGAAAAACATGATCAAGCGGGTGGACCAGCAGCTGCGGGTCACCCGGCTGATGATGGACGCGGTGGATGTGTTCGCGCTGCCGCCGGAACAGGAAAAGCTGCGGGCCTATATGCTCAACTATTTCTCGATGATGATGGCGATCTCCAGCATCTTCCTGGCGCTGGATGGCAGCGGCGAGGCGCTGGAAAAGCGCCGCCGGCTCTGGGCCGACCTCAAAGCCCACGACGAGCGGCTCTACCGCCGGTGCCGCCATTCGGTGGCCCAGGGGTGCAATCTGCCGGGCTGGCTGGGCTGCAAGCTCAGCATCGGCGGCTACCGCATTGCTCAGAAACTGTTCAAATTCAACTGAGGGAGCGCCATGCAGCAGTATCAGACCATCCTGTTCGACCTGGACGGCACGCTTACCGATTCCGCCCCCGGCATCCTCAACTCGGTGCGGTATGCCTGCCGCAAACTGGAACTGCCCCTGCCGGAAGAAGCGGTCCTGCGCCGCTTCCTCGGCCCGCCGCTGCCCGCCTCCTTTCAGGAGTATCTGCATCTGGACGAGGCCGGGACCCGGCGGGCGGTGGAGGCTTTCCGGGAATACTACCCCGCGAAAGGCATTTTCGAGAACGAAGTCTACCCCGGCATCCCGGCCCTGCTGGCCGCTTTGAAAGGCGCGGGGCGCAGGGTGGTCATGGCCACCAGCAAGCCCGAAGTCTTTGCACGGCGCATCATGGAGCATTTTTCGCTGGAAGGGTATTTCGACGCCATCTGCGGGGCGACCATCGACGAGCGGCGTACCGACAAAGGCGACGTCATCGCCTACGCATTGGAAACTGCCGGCGTCACCGATCTGCAGCATACCGTGATGGTGGGCGACCGCGAGCACGACGTCAAAGGGGCCGCCCGCAACGGCCTGCCCTGCATCGGCGCGCTGTACGGCTACGGCAGCGCCGCGGAACTCCATGCGGCGGGGGCTGTGGCGCTGGCCGGTACGGTGGCCGACCTGCACGCGATGCTCTTACATGGATAAAAGCAGAGGAAAGCCCGCCCCGGGCCGTCGGCCCGGGGCGGGCTTTGTGCGTCCGTCAGCGGCGTTTGCCGTGGAACGGCTGGTTGTCCTTATCATTGTAGAAGAAGCGGCGGTTGTACCAACTGCTGCTGACCCCGGCGGCCGCAAAGGCAATGAGCAGCGCGATCCCCCACCAGGTGGTCAGCAGGCCGCGGGGGATCAGGAACAGCAGGCCCACGGCCACCAGGCACAGCGCCGGCATGCTGTAGTGGAGCAGTTCCAGCAGCTTGCGGCGGGCCGGGGGCAGGCCGTCCTCCGCAAAATCGGGATCACAGAGGGTGCAGCGGATGCGGGCGGTGGGAATTCCGCGCACCGGGTAGTAGGCGCGTGCGGCACGGTACTCCACGCCGTCGATGGTAAAATGGGGCTGCATGCCCTCCTGCGTGACCACCAGTTCCAGCTTCTGCTCTTTGGCAAAGGCGAACAGGGCGTCGGTGAATTCGGCGGGGGTGGTCACCGGGCCGTCGGGCGTGAAGGTGAAGTGCCGCCGCTGCTGCGCGCGCGCCATGGCGCGGTAATCGTCGGCCCAGCCGCTGAACCAGCCCTTGCTGTTGTCCGCCGCGATGCGGGTCAGGCAGGCGTCCACGTCCAGCGCGGCGGCGGTGACGCTGCGCTGGCGCAGTTCCCCGCAGAAACGGATGGCGCTGTCCAGTTCCCGGGCCCGGGCCTGCAGCCGTTCCTGCTGCCGGGCGGCGGCCTCCGGCAGCGGCAGGGAACCGGCCAGCACATCGCGGATCTCCTCCAGCGGCATGTCCAGCATCCGCAGTGTGCGGATCAGTTTCAGCGTGCGGATATCCTCCTCGGTGTAGATGCGGTAATCGTTTTCGGGGTCGCGGTCCGGGTGGAGCAGCCCGGCCTGTTCATAGTAGCGGATATTCCGGCTCGATACGCCGGAGCGCTCCGAGGCGAGCTTGATATTCATGACCGACCCTCCTTTCCTGCCCTCATGGTACACCCTGCACCTACTGGAAGGTCAAGGCTTTTTTTCAAATAATCATACCATACGGCCCGGTTTTGTGCTATACTGTTCTTACATTTATGATAAAAGAGGGAAAACGCAAATGTATCAGTTGGGAGACGACAAACTGGAAGTCCGGGAACTGCTGGTCAAAGCTTTTGCCAGCGCCTGGGAACACAGTGACAAACATGTGGACCGGGACACCTACATCAACAGCAGCATCAAGGTCATCGACTCGCTGCAGGTGGGGCCCGAGATGATCTACGGCGAGGAAGGCCAGGGCCTGCTGGAAGGGGAACTGGACCATCTGCCGGATCTGCTGCGCGCCGACGGCGCCTGGGTCTACTACGAAGTCCCGGCGGAAAATTTCTTCATCCTGACCTGGATGACCGATGCCGAAAAGGCCGAAGCCAAGGTGGCCGCCTTGCAGGAGGAAGAGGGCAGCGTGGCCTGCGTGGTGGATCTGACGCAGGAGTGGCACCGCGAAGGGTAAACGCGGCCTTGTGCCGGACGAAGGGGGGAAGCAGATGAAGCGGGAAAACATCCGGCTGCCGAACGACGCCCTGTGGCTGCTGCAGACGCTGCGGGCTGCGGGGCACAGCGCCTATGTGGTGGGCGGCTGCGTGCGGGACAGCCTGCTGGGCCGCACGCCCGGCGATTGGGATATCTGCACCTCGGCCCGCCCGGAACAGACCCGCGCCCTGTTCGCGGACCGGCGGCTGATCCTGACCGGGGCCAAGCACGGCACGGTGGGGGTGGTCCTGCACGGCAAACCCTACGAGATCACTACCTACCGGCAGGACGGCGCTTACCGCGACCACCGCCACCCCGAAAGCGTCCGCTTCGTGGGCGACCTGGCCGGGGACCTGGCACGGCGGGACTTCACCATCAACGCCATGGCTTACGCCCCCGGGGAAGGGGTCATCGACCTGCACGGCGGCCGCCGCGACCTGGCCGGGGGGATCATCCGCTGCGTGGGCGACCCGGCGGCCCGTTTCGCGGAGGACGCGCTGCGCATCCTGCGGGCGGTCCGCTTTGCGGCGCGCCTGGATTTTGCGATGGACCCGGCCACGGCCGCTGCCGCGCTGGCTGCCCGGGACACACTGCAGACCGTCAGTGCCGAGCGTGTCTATGCCGAACTGGACGGCCTGCTGGCGGCTCCCGGTGCGGGGGCGGCGCTGGACCGCTACGGCGCGATCCTGGCGGGCGCTGTGCCGGAGATCGCCGCCTGCATCGGCTGCAGTCAGCCCGGACGCTGGCATTGCTACGATGTGTGGCGGCACACGGCCGCCGCCGTGGGGGCGCTGGACCTGCGCGGGCAGGATACCCGCGGGGCCCGGGTGCTGTGCTGGGCCACCTTCCTGCACGACATCGCCAAGCCCCCGTGCCGCACGGTGGGGCCCGACGGCATCGCCCATTTCAAGGGCCATAACCAGCGCGGAGCCGTCATGGCACGGGCCATCCTGCGCCGCCTCAAAGCGCCGGTTTATCTGGTAGAGGGGGCGGCGGGACTGATCGCCATCCATGACGCCCCGGTGCCGGTGGGGGACACGGCGATCCTCAAAGCCCTGAACCGCTACGGGCCGGTGTTCCTGCGGCGGCTGTGCGCCCTGAAATACGCCGACCTGGACGCCCATGCGCCCACGGCGGAAGTGGCCTGCCGCCGCGCGGAAGTTTCGTTTTTTGAAGCGCGTATGTCGGTGCTGGCCAAAGAAGGCTGCTATACGGTCCGCCAGCTGGCAGTCAACGGCGCCGATCTGATGGAGGCCGGCGAACTTTCCGGCCCTGCGGTGGGGAACGCGCTGCATGCGCTGCTGCGGGCCGTGATGGAGGGACGCATCCCCAACCGCCGGGAGGCGCTGCTGGCCGCCGCCCGGGAACTGGACCGTTCTTTCCCGTGACCGCTGCCCCGCGGCACGTTATGCTTTGCTTGACAGGAGGTTGAACCAGGATGATTCAGAATGAAGTTTTGTCCGCCATCGCTGCGCGGCGCAGCTGCCGCGCCTACCGGCCGGAACAGATCCGGCCCGAGGAACTGCAGGCTGTGCTGGAAGCCGGCACCTGGGCCCCCACGGCCATGAACCGTCAGAGCCCGGTGATCGTCGCCGTGCAGGATAAAGCCACGCGGGACCGTCTGTCCCAAATGAACGCCGCGGTCCTGGGGCATGACGGCGATCCCTTCTACGGCGCGCCCGCCGTGCTGGTGGTGCTGGCGGACCATACCATCCCCACCTGGGTGGAGGACGGTTCGCTGGTGCTGGGCAATCTGCTGCTGGCGGCGTCGAGCATCGGCCTGGGCTCCTGCTGGATCAACCGTGCCCGGGAAGTGTTCGACACGCGGGAAGGCAAGGAACTCCTGCGCAAATGGGGCCTTGACCCCGAACGCTACCGCGGCGTGGGCAACTGCATCCTCGGCTACCCGGCGCCGGGCGGCGTCAAGGCGGCCGCACCGCGCAAGCCGGACTACGTGGTGCAGGTATGATCCAGGGCGTCGGCATCGACCTGTGTGAAGCGCAGCGGATGGAAAAATGCCTGCAGCGGCAGGCGTTCTGCGACCATGTGTTCGCTCCGGCGGAACAGGAACTGCTGGGCGGGCTTTCCGGCAGCCGCCGCTGCGAGACGGCTGCCGCCAACTTTGCCGCCAAAGAAGCCTTTCTCAAAGCGGCGGGGACGGGGCTGGGCGGTTTTGCCCTGACGGACCTGGCCCTGCTGCGGGCGCCGAACGGCGCGCCCTATTTTGCGCTGGGGGGCCGGGCCGCGGCCTGGGCCGAACAGCGCGGGCTGACGGTACACGTCAGCCTGACCCATGAAAAAGGGCTGGCTGAAGCGATCGTGCTGCTGGAAAGCCGCCGGCCAAAAGGGGAGTGAACCATGTCCGCCAAAACAACGCGGGCCAGCAATCTGGAACTGCTGCGCATCCTGTGCATGCTGCTCATCATCGGGGACCACCTGACCGGCCAGGGCGGCATCGCGGATTACAGCACCCTGCCGTCCTCCTTCGCGTTCAGCCTGATCGGGTGCGGTTCGCGCATCGCCTGCAGCGTCTTTGTCTGTATCGGCTGCTGGTTCCTGTGTGAACAGCCTTTCCGCACCCGCCGCCCGCTTTCGCTGTGGCTTTCGCTGTGGCTGTACACCGTGCCGGTCACGGTGCTCTGCGCGCTGGGGGGGCTGGACGTCTCCTTCGGGGCGCTGCGCTGGGCGCTGTTCCCGGCCTCCACCCGGCAGCTGTGGTTCATTTCGGATTATCTGACCCTGCTGGTCTGCATGCCGCTGCTGGCGCGCATCCTCCACGGCCTGCCCCGCGGCGCCCACCGCGGATTGCTGTTGGCGCTGGCCCTGCCGCTGATCGCGTACCCTACCCTTTTTGCCGAGGACGGTGCGGTCAGCGACCTGGTCTGGATGTTTTTGTATGAATACCTGCTGGTGGCTTATCTGCGCCGCTACCCCGACAACCGCCTTTCTGTGCTGCTGCGCCGCCGCGCTGCGGCGCTGGCGCTGGGGCTGGGCCTGCCGCTGCTGAATACGGCGGCGCGGGCCTGGCTGGAGTGGCAGGGCCTTACCGGCAGCAAGGCGTTCCAGTACGTCGCCTACTACCGTACCGGGCTGGGGGCGCTGCCCAACCTGCTGGCGGCGCTGGCGCTCTTCTTCCTGTTCCAGGGGCTGGATCTGGGCTGCCGCCGGTGGATCAACGCCCTGGCGGGCACCACCCTGGGCGTCTATATCCTGCACCAGATCCCGGCGTTCCGGGACTTTTTGTGGAACGGCGTGTTCCAGGCCCAGGCGCACCGGGGCTCGGTGCCCTACGCGCTGTTCGTGGTGGCGGCGGTCTTTGCCGCCGGGGCGCTCATCGACTCGGCGCGCACGGCGCTGGTCATGCGCCCGCTGGAAAACAGCCGCTGGTTCCGCGCGCTTTGCGAAAAAGGGGACGCCCTGGCCGCCCGGCTGGCTCCCCGTGATTAAAACGGCCTCCTCCCGCTTATACTAAGAGTAGAAGACGAGAGGAGGTCTTGGTTATGGAAGTGCACAGAGGCGAAGTATTTTACGCCGACCTGAGCCCGGTGGTGGGATCGGAGCAGGGCGGGATCCGGCCGGTACTTATCATCCAGAATGAGATCGGGAACCGGCACAGCCCGACTGTCATCGCGGCGGCCATCACCAGCCGCCAGGACAAAAACCGCCTGCCCACCCACATCAGCGTGCGCGCAGACCGCTGCGGTCTGAGCAAGGACAGCATCGTGCTCACCGAGCAGATCCGCACGCTGGACAAACGCCGCCTGCGGGAGCGCGCGGGCCGCATCCCGCCCGACGATATGCGCCGGGTGGACGAAGCGCTGGGCGTTTCGATGGGGTTGGAAAGCCAGAACATCCGCAGCGACGGCTCGAATTTTTGAGGCGGCACAAAAAACCGGCCCCTCCGGGTTTTGCCCGGAGGGGCCGGCCGTCATTGCGGGAAAAAGTAAGATCAGAACGCGATCTTTTTGGCGATGTAGTCCTTCAGCTCAGCGATGGGCAGGCGGATCTGCTCCATGGTGTCGCGGTCGCGGACGGTCACGCAGTTGTCGGCCTCGGTCTTGTCGTCGCCCACGGTCTGGAAGTCCACCGTGATGCACAGCGGCGTGCCGATCTCGTCCTGGCGGCGGTAGCGCTTGCCGATGGAACCGGCGTCGTCAAAGTCCACCATGAAATCTTTGGCCAGTTCGTTGCGGATCTCCATGGCCTTGCCGGACAGCTTCTTGGAAAGCGGCAGCACCGCGCACTTGAAGGGGGCCAGGAAGGGGTGCAGGCGCAGCACGGTGCGCACGTCCTCCTTGCCTTTGGCGTCCACCAGATGCTCCTCGTCGTAGGCTTCGCACAGGAAGGCCAGCGCCACGCGGTCGCAGCCCAGGGACGGCTCGATGACGTAAGGGATGTAGTGCTCGTTGGTCTCGGGGTCGAAGTATTCCAGGCTCTTGCCGGAAGCTTCCTGATGGCGGCCCAGGTCGTAGTCGGTGCGGTCGGCGATGCCCCACAGCTCGCCCCAGTCGGTGAAGGGGAAAGCGTACTCGATGTCGGTGGTGGCGCGGGAGTAGAAAGCCAGTTCGGCGGCCTCGTGGTCGCGCAGGCGCAGGTTCTCTTCCTTGATGCCCAGGCTCAGCAGCCAGTTCTTGCAGGTGTCCTTCCAATAGGCGAACCATTCCAGGTCGGTGCCGGGTTTGCAGAAAAACTCGCACTCCATCTGCTCGAACTCACGGGTGCGGAAGGTGAAGTTGCCGGGGGTGATCTCGTTGCGGAACGCCTTGCCCACCTGGCAGACGCCGAAGGGCAGCTTGCGGCGGGTGGTGCGCTGGATGTTGGCAAAGTT
>DXBF01000015.1 GCA_019116705.1 Candidatus Gemmiger avistercoris | reverse complement strand
CCGGGGTCGGTGCGCTCGACGATGAAGGCGGAGATCTCCTTCTGCTTGCGGCCGCGCTTGTCCACCACGGTGCCGGTGACGGCGATGATGATGAACACGTTGGCGTAGCCCGCGTTGGTGATGAAGATCTTGGAGCCGTTGAGCTTCCAGTGGTCGCCTTCGTCCACCGCGTAGGTCTGCTGGCCCTGGGCGTCGGTGCCGGCGCCGGGCTCGGTCAGGCCGAAGGCGCCGATCCATTCACCGCTGCACAGCTTGGGCAGGTACTTGGCCTTCTGCTCGGGGGTGCCGTTCTCAAAGATGGGGGCCGCGCACAGGGACGTGTGGGCGGAGATGATCACGCCGGTGGTGCCGCAGACCTTGCTCATCTCCTCGACAGCCATGACGTAGCTGAGCACGTCGCCGCCGGCGCCGCCGTACTCTTTGGGGAAGTAGATGCCCATCATCCCCAGCTTGGCCATCTTTTTGACGGTCTCCACGGGGAAGTATTCCTCGGCATCGACCTTCTTGGCCAGGGGCTTGACTTCGTTTTCAGCAAACTCCTTGTACATCTTCTGGACCATTTGCTGCTGTTTGGACAGAGTAAAATCCATTTGTTTATCCTCCCTATACTCAAACAAACGCCCTGGCGCGGTATTGCCCGCGCCAGGCGCGAAAGGTTTGCGGAATTACAGCGCGTCCACCGGGGTCTTGGTGCGGTCTGCGTTGTACACGTAGAAGCCCTTGCCGGTCTTGCAGCCCAGGTTGCCGCCGCGGACCATCTTGCGGATCAGCGGGCAGGCACGGTACTTGGAATCGCCGGTCTCTTTGTAGAGGACGTCCATGATGGCCAGGCAGATGTCCAGGCCGACGAAGTCGCCCAACTCCAGGGGTCCCATGGGATGGTTGGCGCCCAGCTTCATGGCGGTGTCGATGCCCGCGATGTCGGAAACGCCCTCCATCTTGATGAAGGCGGCTTCATTGATCATGGGGATCAGGATGCGGTTGACCACGAAACCGGCAGCCTCGTTGACCTGCACGGGGGTCTTGCCGATCTCGGCGGAGATCTTTTTGATGGTCTCCACGGTCTCGGCGGGGGTGTTGACACCGGCGATGACCTCGATGAGCTTCATGCGGTCGGCGGGGTTGAAGAAGTGCATGCCGACCATGGGACGGGACAGGCCCTTGCCGATCTCGGTGATGGACAGGCTGGAGGTGTTGGAGGCAAAGACGCACTCCGGCTTGCAGATCTTGTCCAGCGCGGCGAAGGTGTCCTGCTTGACCTTCATGTCCTCGAAGGCGGCTTCCACGATCAGGTCGCAGTCGGCGCAGATGTTCTCTTTCAGGCCGGTCTCGATGGCCGCCAGACGGCGGTCCACTTCCGCCTGATCCAGCTTGCCCTTGGCAACCAGTTTGGCGTAGCCCTTGGCGATCTTGTCCTTGCCGCCGGCAGCCCATTCTTCCTTGATGTCGCAGAGGGCGACGGTGTAGCCCTCCACCTGTGCAAAAGCCTTCGCGATGCCCTGGCCCATGGTGCCAGCGCCGATAACGCCTACTTTCATAGTTGTGACCTCCTATTCAATTATCGCAGTAAAACGTTGCGGATCAGTTGTTGGTAAAAACAGCCTTGGGCTTCGGCTTCTCTTTGGAGAGGAAGCAGGCCATGCCCTCCTGCTGGTCGTGGGTCTCGAAGCAGTCGCCGAACAGCTTCTCCTCCACTTCGACGGCCTTTTCAATGGGCAGGCTGATGCCCTCGTTCATGGCCTTTTTGCAGTTGCGCACGGCAATGGGGGCGTTCTTGGCGATCTTGTTTGCCAGCTTGAGAGCGTTCTCCATCAGTTCGGCCTGCGGATAGACCGCATTGACCAGGCCGATGCGCAGGGCTTCGTCGGCCTTGATGTTGAGAGCCGAGTAGACCAGCTGCTTGGCCATGCCCATGCCCACCAGACGGGCCAGACGCTGGGTGCCGCCGAAACCGGGGGTGATGCCCAGGCCCACTTCGGGCTGGCCGAACACGGCGTTGTCGGAGCAGAGGCGGATGTCGCAGCTCATGGCCAGTTCGTTGCCGCCGCCCAGGGCAAAGCCGTTGACGGCCGCGATGACGGGCAGCGGGAAGCTTTCGATCATCAGGAAGATGTCGTTGCCCATCTTGCCAAAGGCTTCGCCTTCGGCTTTGGTCATAGTGGACATGGAGCCGATGTCCGCACCGGCGACAAAACTCTTGTCGCCCGCGCCGGTCAGCACGACGCAGCGGACGGTGTTCTGGTCGATGCCCTCAAAGGCGGCCTTGAGGTCGGCCAGCACTTCGGGGTTCAGGGCGTTGAGCGCCTGGGGGCGGTCGATGGTGACGACCGCCACAGCACCCTGCACTTCAGTTTTGACAAAAGACATTGGATGTTTCCTCCAAAAGCGATATTTTAAATCCATCTTTTTCGACGGACATGTGCCGGCGAAAAAGATACCGCTAGAGCAAAAATCTGTAAATTTGTGTCGTCAAGGCGCGAATTTGCAGATTTTTGCGACGGTGGGGAATCTAAGGGGCTGCGGAACCGAGCGCCGCCTGCGGCGGATACAGCGAGGCGGAGCAGGGGCAGCGGTCGCAGAGCGCAAGCGCCGCCCCAAGGCGTGCTGCGCGATGCGGGTACCGCAACCCGGACAATCGCAAGAACTCGTCCTGCATTGTCCTATTTTGCGCGATGTTTACATCTCCACGATGGTGGCGCAGCCCATGCCGCCGCCGATGCACAGGGTGGCCAGGCCCTTCTTGGCGCCGCGGTGCTTCATGGCGTACAGCAGCGTGACCAGGATGCGGGCGCCGGAAGCGCCGACCGGGTGGCCCAGGGCGATGGCGCCGCCGTTGACGTTGACCTTGCTCATGTCGAACTCCAGGTCATGCGCGACGGCCAGGCTCTGGGAAGCGAACGCTTCGTTGGCCTCGATCAGATCCATATCGGCGACGGTCAGGCCGGTCTTTTCCATGACCTTGCGGGTGGCGGCCACGGGGCCCACGCCCATGATGGAGGGATCGACGCCGCCCAGCGCACCGGCGACCCAGGTGGCCATGGGGGTGATGCCCAGTTCCTTGGCCTTCTCCTCGCTCATGATGACCAGCGCGGCGGCGCCGTCGTTGATGGCGGAAGCGTTGCCGGCGGTGACTTTGCCGTCCTTCTTGAAGGCGGGGCGCAGCTTGGCCAGGACTTCCGGCGGGCTCAGGCGGGGACCTTCGTCGGTGTCAAAGACGATGTCGCCCTTCTTGTTCTTGATGACCACGGGCACGATCTCGTCCTTGAACGCGCCGGACTCGATGGCAGCCTTGGCCTTGGACTGGCTCTGGAAAGCAAAGTTGTCCAGATCTTCACGGCTCAGGTTCCACTGGTCGGCCACGTTCTCAGCGGTGATGCCCATGTGGTAGTCGTTGAAGGCGTCCCACAGCGCGTCGTTGACCATGGTGTCCACCAGTTCGCTCTTGCCCATGGGGGCGCCCATGCGGTAGCCGTAACGGCCCTTCATCATGGCGAAGGGGGCCATATCCATGTTCTCGGTGCCGCCCGCGACCACGATGTCGGCGTCGCCGGCTTCGATCATCTGGGCCGCCATGTTGACGCAGTTCAGGCCGGAGCCGCAGACCACGTTGACGGTGACAGCCGGAGTGGTGACAGGCAGGCCGGCCTTGATGCTGGCCTGACGGGCCACGTTCTGGCCCAGGCCCGCCTGGATGACGCAGCCCATGTAGACATGGTCGACCTGCTCAGGCTTGATGCCGGCGCGGTCGATGGCCTCCTTGATGACGATGGAGCCCAGCTCGGCAGCAGGGACGTTGGACAGCGTGCCGCCGAATTTGCCGATGGCAGTACGGCAGGCGCTGGCAATGACGATCTTTTTCATAAGTAGCCTCCTGAAACTGTTTGTTGTACGTGGATGGACTTCTTGGACAAACTCTTTATCTTCAAACCGCCGGGGCGGCATGAATTCGCATCACAGCAGCCCGGCCTCGCGCTTGGCGATGAGGGCTTTCTCGACGTTGGGCGTCACAAACCGGGAAACATCCTGCCCATAGTGGGCGGCTTCCCGCACGATGGTGGAGGACAGATAACTCCACTGGATGGCCGTAGCCAGGAACATGGTCTCGATCTCCGGCATCATGGCGTAATTGGTGTGCGCCAGCTGGATCTCGTTCTCAAAATCCGTGACCGCCCGCAGGCCGCGCACCATAACGGTCGCCTTCTTCTGCTTGGCGAAACTGACGGTCAGCCCGTTGAAGGAATCCACCTCCACATTGGGCATGTCGCTGCAGCATTCCCGCAGCATGGCGACGCGCTCCTCCACGGTGAACAGCGGGGTCTTGGCGCTGTTCACCAGCACCGCGACGATCAGTTTGTCAAACATGCGGCTGGAACGCCGGATGATGTCCAGGTGCCCGCGTGTGACCGGATCGAAACTGCCGGGGTACATGGCGATGGGCATACTACACAGACCTTTCCGCGTTCGCCCATCTGTTAAAAATTAAACAACTCAGGGCGGAAATTTAGGCACCGGCGTCGTGACTGGCACGAGGGTCAAAAAACTCGGTCAGATGCGCGGCGGCAGGTGCCGCAATGCTCCGGCAATCTTCCGGTAGCACTACTATAGTTTTATCATCTTGTTAAGCTTTTGTCAATTGCCGTTTTGTTAAAATTGTACCGAAAACTCCCTTTGCTTTTGGTAATCCGCACAATTTTGCAAATCCCGAAGCGCTCTCTCCCCGGGCGGACTACCTTTTTATATTGGGGCCTGTTTCCCGGCGGGGTTTCCGCCCTTCCGCGCCGTCCCCCTTGACCCGCGCCGCATACCGTGTTATTATTTTAACATGTGAGGGTGTGCCCCTCTTTTGCGCTGTTAAGGAAAATAGAACGAGGTGCTGTACCATGAATTTTGAGGACCTGATCGCAAAAGTGAAAACCTGCGGCAAACAGAAGCTGGCCGTAGCCGCCGCGGAGGACGACGCCGTTTTGGAAGCCGTAGACGCCGCCCACAAGCAGGGTATCGCCGACGCCATCCTGGTGGGCGACGAGGCCGCGATCCGCAAGATCGCCGCAGAACTGAACATCGACCTGACCGATTACGAGATCATCAACGAGCCGGACAAGGTCCAGGCTTCGCTGACCGCCGTCAAGCTGGCCCACGACGGCGCAGCCAACATGTACATGAAGGGCCTGCTGGATACCAAGACCTTCCTGAAGAGCGTGCTGGACAAGGAAGTGGGCCTGCGCACCGGCAAAACGCTGTCCCATGTGGCGGTCTTTGAGGTCAAGGGCATCGAGCAGCTGCTGTTCCTGACCGACGTGGCGTTCATGACCTACCCCACGCTGGAGGACAAGGTCCACATCATCGAGAACACCGTGGCCGTGGCCCACGCCTGCGGCGTGGCGTGCCCCAAGGTCGCCCCGCTGGCCGCCGTCGAAGTGGTCAACCCCAAGATGCCCTGCACGGTGGACGCCGAAGAACTGCGCAAGATGAACGCGGAGGGCAAGATCACCGGCTGCGTGGTGGACGGCCCCCTGTCCATGGACATTGCCATCGACCCCGAAGCCGCCGCCCACAAAGGCGCCCAGGACCGCCCCGCCGCCGGCCATGCCGACATCCTGCTGTTCCCCGACATCCAGGCCGGCAACCTGGTCTACAAGACGCTGGTCCACACCGCCGAGTGCAAGAACGGCTGCATCCTGACCGGCACCCGCGTGCCCGCCATCCTGACCAGCCGTTCCGATTCCTTCCAGACCAAGGTCAATTCCATCGCGCTGGCCGCCGTGGTGGCCGCCGGGCTGAAAACGGAATAATTTGAAAAAGGAGACGATACCATGTCCATCAAAACGCTGGTCATCAACCCCGGTTCCACTTCCACCAAAGTCGGCGTGTTCGAGGATGAAACGCTGCTGTTTGAGGAAACGCTGCGCCACCCCACCGAGGAGATCGCCAAGTATGCAAGCGTCATCGACCAGAAGGATTTCCGCAAGGAGATCATCCTGGATTTCCTGAAAGAGAAGAACTGCGACCCCAAGAGCCTGAACGTCATCGTCGGGCGCGGCGGCCTGCTCAAGCCCATCCCCGGCGGCACCTACGCCGTCAGCGACGCCCTGCTGGCCGACCTGAAAAAAGGCGTCCAGGGGCAGCACGCCTCCAACCTGGGCGGCATCCTGGCCCGGGAGATCGGCGATAAGCTGGGCATCCCCAGCTACATCGTGGACCCCGTGGTGGTGGATGAGCTCACCGACAAAGCCCGGCTGTCCGGTATGCCGGAACTGCCCCGCCGCTCCATCTTCCACGCGCTGAACCAGAAGGCCGTGGCCCGCCGCTTCGCCAAGGAGAACGGCAAGCGTTACGAGGACCTGAACCTCATCGTCATCCACATGGGCGGCGGCGTTTCGGTCGGCGCGCATGACCACGGCAAGGTGGTGGACGTGAACAACATCCTGGACGGCGAGGGCTGCTTCAGCCCCGAGCGCA
>DXBF01000014.1 GCA_019116705.1 Candidatus Gemmiger avistercoris | reverse complement strand
CCGCCCTGGGGCGGGCGGGGGGTGGGGTTGCTGCCGTTGTTGCCCTGTGCCGGGTCGCTGCCGAAAAAAGCCCTTGACAACGTGCCGGGGGTGGTGTATGATTGGGTTGTCGGTAGCATTTCGCTAAATGCAAATTTAGCGAAATATAGGGGAGGGAAAACGCGCTGTTCAAAGCGGCGTGCCGGCTGTTGAAAATCCATACCGGACGTTGATAACCGCTTTCGATAAAAATACACTCCCTTGCAAAAGCTATACGCTTTGTATTCAAACGCAGATGTTGCAAAAGCGAAAACTGTGTGAAATATACGATGTATCGTACCTTATTCAGTATGCCTCAACAATTTCAATAATTTACAAAATCGATTAAAAATGATATAATATAATAAACACAATGCTCGGGAACCACACCGAGCGCCAAATACATCTTTATGAGAACCACACAAAGGAAGAAAAATCGTCTTGAGCAGCTATATCAATACAACGACGCCGGAGCAGCATGCTCCTTATTTAGACATCCCCGATGATGTGATCGAATACCTGCATTATCTGGATTTTGTAAAGCTCCGTTCTCCGCGTACCGTCAATGGGTACTACTTGGATCTGCGGGGCTTTTTCCGTTATATGATGCAGCAGTGGGATCGGGTCCCCAAAGGCGCCGCGCCCGAAGAAATAGATTTGACCCATATCACGACCCGCGATATCGCCGGTATCACCAAACGGGATATTTTCGGGTATCTGGACTATGTGCGCAGCGTCCAAAACGGGCCTAAATCCCGCGCGCGCAAGCTGAGCGCTCTCAAAGGCTTTTTCGGGTACATGGTCACGCAGGTCAACAAATTGTCCCAAAACCCCACAGAGGACATCAGCCTGGGAACGCCCAAACCCGCGCTGCCCAAATACCTGACCCGGGAAGAAAGCCTCTCTTTGTTAAAAAATATACAAAGCGATTTCTACGAGCGCGACTTCTGTATCATCACATTGTTTCTGAACTGCGGCATGCGTTTGTCGGAGCTGGTTGGCATCGACTTGAGCGATTTCCGGGACGATACCATCCGCATTTTGGGCAAAGGCGGCAAAGAACGGCTGGTCTATCTGAACGACGCCTGCAAACAGGCGCTTGACCACTATTGCAAAGCGCGCGCTTCCCTCCCCCACTTAAAAGACCGGCAGGCACTGTTCGTTTCCAAAAAGACCGGGGCCAGACTGACGGCGCGCCGCGTGGAACAGATCGTGGAGCGGTGTTTGCAGAATGCCGGTTTGAGCGGCAGAGGGTTTTCGCCGCATAAGCTGCGGCATACGGCCGCCACCCTCATGTATCAGGGCGGCGTGGATATGCTGGCGCTCAAGGAGATCCTGGGGCACGAAAATGTATCCACGACCCAAATCTACACTCACATCAATCAACAGAAGCTGCGGGAGGCCGTCCAGGCATCCCCGCTGGCAAACCAGGGATACATTGGCCCCAGAACCTCACAGGAGGAATCGGGCAAGCAAGACGCACAGACCGCTGCAGAAGACACTGAGTAAGCACGCCGCAAGGAAGGCCGTGCCGGCCCGCACGCTCAGACGGCGTGCCGCAGCACCAAGCTGGCCGCGCGGGGCGCCGCCCAGGAAAACATCTTGAAAAAGGCCGCGGCTCAGCACCAGGGCATGTCCTGAAAGCCAGAGGCCGATGAGCAGGACCGAAAGATCCGGCAGACAGGACAGCAGCCAATAGGTCACGATCCCTTTTGCTCCGGCTGCGCTTGCCACATTGGCGGCGCAAAACCCCAGGAAGCAGCCCCTGCCGGCAAAAAGCAATGGCAGGAGCCCCTGCCCAAGCGAGGAAAAGCCGCACAAGACCACCAGCATCAGTTGTAAAAAGGCTGCTGCGATCTGGTCTGTAAAAACAGGAAGCCAGGCCGAAAATTGGGATATATCCAGATAATAGGCCGCCAGCTGCTGCCCCCAGGGAGTATCCCCTCCGCGCCCCAGTTCCATTCCGGGCAGGTACCCTGCCAGAAAGGCTGCGGCACACAACAGCACCCAGCCGCCGCAGGAGTTTTCGCGGGCGGTCCGCACACCTGCTCGCCGAAGCCATCTTTTTCCACGCAACTGCGGATTCTTTTTGCGCGGATCTTGCTGTGCGGTACGCATCAGCGTGCCGCGCGCAGCGCGGCGGCAGATCCCCCCAGCACCCCGCCCAGCACTAAGGCGATCGGGAGCATCACATCGCTGCCGGGATCGGCCATTCCGCCGTTACGCAGCAACACCGCAGCCAGCTGGCAGGCAGCATAAAAAGCGCCGCAGGCAAGGCCGCACAGCAACATCCTGCTGCCGGTCTGGCGTGCCAGGACATAGCCGGAGCATGCCGCTCCCGCAGAAGCAGCCAGACAAGCCAACGGACGCACTAGCGCCAGCGGCAACGGTGTATTGGCCAGCAACAAGGCAAACAGTGCCAGCAGCGCAGCACACAGCGCGACCCCGGCAGCAAAAGAAAGCGCGCAGGCTTTGACAGCCCGCGAAGCGGGGGTGTTCGCCGGTTTTTTTCCCGCATTCGCTCTACGCCGTTTTGCAACCGCACGGTTAGGTTTCGCCTTCACTTTATCAGACATATAAAACGCCCCCTTGCACAGTAAAAACTATGCAAAGGGGCGTCGTGCTATACTTGATCTGGGGTTACTTCTTGGAAGAAGCGTTCTTGCTGTCCCCCATGTCCAGCTTTTCCACACTGGAAATAGCTGTGCGGCGGAAGCGGATCTTGGTGCGGTCGCTGCCGGTCTCGACTACAATGGTGTCGTCCTTGTCGCTGATGGCAAAAACGATGCCGACAATACCGCCGATGGTCGTGACCTTGTCGCCGATCTCAATAGAACTGCGCATGGCGGCATCTTTCTTGTCCTGGCGTTTCTGCGGCAGGTAGACCACCAGGAACAGCACCAGAATGATGAGGATCATCGGCAGCAGGCTGACGATCAGTTCCATCGTGCTGGCAGACGTCTCCGTGCTCAAAAACTGAATCATAGTGGGTATTCTCCTTAATTTTAGCAAATTTTCTTTATTATATCGAATTTAGGCGCAGAACGCAAGCATTTCCCCGAAATTCAGTCTCGCCCCTGCGGACAAAACCGTGGAGGATCAGATGCGCGTGTCCAGACGGCGGACATAGGTATCATGGAATTGCTGGAAGGTCCCGCTATCCAGCGCGTCCCGGATGCGCTCCATCAGGCGGTTGTAGAAATACAGGTTGTGCATGACGGCCAGCCGCATGCCCAACATCTCGTCCGCTTTCTGCAGATGACGGATGTATGCGCGGGAGAAGTTGCGGCATACCGGGCAATCGCACTGCGGGTCGATGGGTGATTCATCCCGCTCGTATTTCAGATTCTTGATATTGATGACGCCGTCCCAGGTGAAAAGGTGCCCGTGACGGGCATTGCGGCTGGGCATGACGCAGTCGAACAGGTCCACGCCGCGGTAAACGGCTTCAATGATATTGCCGGGCGTGCCGACTCCCATCAGATAGCGGATCTTGTCTTTCGGCGCAAAGGGTTCCACGGCGGAGATGATCTCATACATCACTTCAGCCGGTTCGCCCACTGCCAGGCCGCCGATGGCATACCCATCCAGGTCGTACTCAGCGATCTGCTTCATATGCTCAACGCGCAGATCCCGGAAGGTACAGCCCTGGTTGATGCCAAACAGCAGCTGATCCGGGTTGACCGCCTTCCCCTCGTGTTTCAGGCGCGCCATTTCCTGCTTGCAGCGCAGCAGCCAGCGGGCCGTCCGCGCGCAGCTGTTTTTGGCATACTCATAGGTGGCCGGGTTCTCCACACATTCGTCAAAGGCCATGGCGATGGTGGAGCCCAGGTTTGCCTGGATCTGCATGCTCTGCTCCGGCCCCATAAAAATGCGGTGCCCATCCAGGTGGGAGTTGAACGTGACGCCTTCTTCCGTGATCTGGCGGAGCTTGGCCAGGCTGAACACCTGGAACCCGCCGCTGTCGGTCAGGATGGGTCCGTCCCAGCGGGTGAACCTGTGCAGTCCGCCCATCCGGGCTACGACCTGGTCCCCCGGGCGCAGGTGCAGATGGTAGGTATTGCACAGCATGACCTGCGCGCGGATCTCCTTGAGGTCCAGCGCGGAAAGGCCGCCCTTGATGGCCGCGGCCGTCGCCACATTCTGGAACGCAGGCGTCTGCACGGTTCCATGGACCGTTGTGAACTCACCGCGCCGCGCGGCGCCCTCCTGTTTGATAAGACGGTATGGCATGTATCTCTTCTCCGTATTCCGTATTTGTCCGGCCCTGGCACGGGCGCCCCGTGCGTGGCCGCGCTGTTCATCGAATATTATAAAAGAAAGTATCGCGGCCCGTCAACGCCCCGTTCACCGGATCAGCATGGCGTCGCCAAAGCTGAAGAAACGGTAGCGCTCCTCCACCGCCACCCGGTAGGCCGCCATCGTCTTTTCGTAGCCGTAGAAGGCCGAAATCAGCATGATAAGTGTGCTTTCCGGCAGGTGGAAGTTGGTGATCAGCCCGTCGATGGCGTGCAGTTCCACACCCGGATAAATGAAAATATCCGTGTTGCCGCTGCACGGTATGATCTTGCCGTATCGGGCCCATACGGCTTCCAACGTGCGGCAGCTGGTGGTCCCCACGGCGATGACCCGGTGACCGGCGGCCCGTGTGGCGTTGATGAGGTCGGCGGTTTCCTGGCTCACGGAATACCATTCGCTGTGCATCTGGTGGTCCTCGATGTCATCCTCACTGACCGGGCGGAAGGTGCCGAGCCCCACATGCAGCGTCACTTCGGCAATATTGACCCCGCCCGCCCGCAGCGTATCCATCAGTTCCGGCGTAAAATGCAGGCCCGCCGTGGGCGCGGCGGCGCTTCCCAGTTCTTTGGCGTAGACGGTCTGGTACTGGCTCTGGTCTTCCAGCTGCTTGGTGATGTAGGGCGGCAGCGGCATTTTCCCAAATTCGTCCAGCTTCTCATACAGGGTCTCTGTGTCGTAGGTGAAAGTCACGAATTTGTTCCCGTCAGGCAAGGTCTTGTCCACGACCGCCGTCAGAGTGCCGTCGCCAAAAGACACCTTCGTGCCCACCTGCATCCGTTTACCGGGCCGCGCCAGACATTCCCAGGTATCGCCTTTGACCTGGCGCAGCAGCAGCAGTTCGCACACCGCGCCCGTAGGCACCTTGGTCCCCAACAGCCGGGCCGGAAGCACTTTGGAATTGTTGACGACCAGCAGGTCGCCTTTTTCCAGATACCGGGGCAGGTCATGGAAAACCGCGTGTTCGATCTTGCTGCTTTTTCGGTCCAGTACCATCATCCGGGCCGAATCACGCGGGTCCGCCGGTTCCTGCGCGATCAGTTCCTTCGGCAGATCATACCAAAAATCCTTTTTGAGCATGTTTTTCTTCCTTTTTACGTTGACAATCCACAAGCGTCATACTATAATAAACAAAAACACAGAGGCGCGGAGTTCATCAGTAACTGGCTTCAAACGTCCAGCCGGGACAGGGAGCAGCAAAAGGGGCCTTCGCCGAAGGCGGTACGCGGCACGTACCGGCCTGGGTCCGTCACCGAACAGGGGCGGAACTGTCACATGAAACGATGTGGTGCGCTGTGTGCATGCAATATGATATTATATTGCATTTTGTGCCGGTTTTCAAGCCGGTTTTTTTGTTATCTGTGCAAAAATGTGCACGCCCGTGTACAATGCTGCATAGAAATAGGAAGGGTTCAGAGAAAGGAAGGTCCGGGCAAGTATGAAACAGTATAATGTAGGTGTGATCGGCGCCACGGGAATGGTCGGCCAGCGCTTTGTGACGCTGCTGGAGCATCATCCCTGGTTCCGCCTGACCGTGGTGGCCGCCAGTGCGCGCAGCGCGGGCAAAACTTACGAGGAGGCGGTCGGCAGCCGCTGGCTGATGCAGACGCCGATGCCGGAGAACGCCCGGAAGCTCATCGTGCAGGATGCCGCCCAGGTAGAGAAAATTGCCGCCCAGGTGGATTTTGTATTCTGCGCCGTCAACATGAAAAAAGAGGAGATCAAGGCATTGGAGGAAGCCTATGCCAAGGCGGAATGCCCGGTCGTCTCCAACAACAGCGCGCATCGCTTTACGCCTGATGTCCCTATGGTCGTGCCGGAGATCAACGCTGACCACATCGAGATCATCCCCGCCCAGCGCAAGCGCCTGGGCACCCGGCGCGGTTTTATCGCCGTCAAGTCCAACTGCAGCCTGCAGAGCTATGTACCCGCGCTGCATCCCCTGCGCGGGTACGGCATCACCGACGTGCTGGTCTGCACCTACCAGGCTATTTCGGGCGCCGGGAAAACCTTTGAGACCTTCCCCGAGATCGTAGACAACGTGATCCCCTACATCGGCGGCGAGGAGGAAAAGAGCGAGCAGGAGCCGCTGAAGCTGTGGGGCCGCATCGAGGGCGACCGCATCGTTTCCGCCGACAGCCCCCGCTTTACCGCACAGTGCCTGCGGGTGCCGGTGTCCGACGGCCATATGGGCGCGGTCTTTGTGCGCTTTGCCCGCAAGCCCTCGCAGGAGGAGATCCTGCAGGCATGGAAGGATTTCCGCGGCCCTGCGCAGGAGTTGGAGCTGCCCAGCGCACCGAAGCAATTCCTGCACTATTTTGAGGAAGCGGACCGTCCGCAGCCGAAACTGGACCGTATGCTGGAAAACGGCATGGCCGTGAGCATCGGCCGCCTGCGCCCGGACACCCAGTATGACTACAAATTCGTCTGCCTGTCGCACAACACCCTGCGGGGCGCAGCCGGCGGCGGCGTGCTGCTGGCGGAACTGTTGGCGGCGAAAGGTTACTTTGACTGAGTCTGCAAAGGAGGCTCCCCATGAAAAAGCCCGTATTTACCGGCGCTGCGGTGGCGATCGTCACCCCGATGCATGCGGACGGAAGTATAAACTATGAAGAACTGGGCCGTATGATCGAGGATCAGATCGCCCATCATACCGATGCCATCGTGATTTGCGGCACGACCGGTGAATCCCCGGCGCTGGATCATGGGGAACACACCGAATGTGTCCGCTATACCGTGCAGAAGGTGGCAGGCCGCGTGCCCGTCATCGCGGGGACCGGCTCCAACGATACCCGCTATGCGATCGAACTTTCCCGTCAGGCACAGCAGGACGGCGCCGACGCGCTGCTGCTTGTCACCCCCTACTACAACAAGACCAGTCAGGCCGGGCTGATCGCCCATTATACCGCCATCGCGCAGGCAGTCGATCTGCCCTGTATCCTGTACAATGTTCCCAGCCGCACCGGCTGCAACCTGCTGCCCGCCACGCTGGCGGAACTCGCAAAACTGCCCAACATCAACGCTGTCAAAGAAGCCAGCGGCAATATCGCGCAGGTGGCAGAAGTGGCGCAGCGCTGCGGGGATGCGCTGAACATCTATTCCGGAAACGACGACCAGATCGTCCCGCTGATGGCGCTGGGCGGCAAGGGCGTGATCAGCGTACTGTCCAACATTGCGCCGCAATACACCCACGACCTGTGTGCCAAATGGCTTGCCGGGGACACGCAGGGCAGCTTGGCCATGCAGCTGCAGGCGCTGCCTTTGTGCAGGGCGCTGTTCGCAGACGTCAACCCGATCCCGGTCAAGTGGGCCATGAACCTTCTTGGCTGGCAGGCCGGTCCCTGCCGTTTGCCGCTGGTAGACCCGTCCGACGCAGTCAAGGAAAAGATCAAGGCAGCCATGCAGGACTTTGGATTGCTGAAATAACCCGCAACCGGTCCGCGGCACTGCTTCCGCGGGCCGGTTTTGCATTTGGAAAGGAAGATAAACCCATGACGGATATCATCATTCAGGGAATTTACGGCCGTATGGGCCGCACGCTGCTCGAAAAAATCGCCGCCCGTACCGATTGCCGGGTGGTAGCCGGCGTGGACTGTAAAGATGGGCAGGTGGGAGAGATCCCCGTCTTTGACTCTTTTGAAAAACTCCCCTGCGGGGGCGTACTCATCGACTTTTCCTCCCCGGCCGGCGCGGTGGCGGCGGCTGCCTATGGGGCTGCAAAGCAGCTGCCTTGTGTGATCTGCTCCACCGGCCTTGCCCCCGGGCAGGAGGACGCACTGCGCGCTGCCAGCACAAAAACGCCGGTTTTCCGCAGCGCCAACATGTCGCTGGGGATCAATGTGCTGATCGAGTTGGCCAAACAGGCTACCCGGACCCTGGGGACTGAATTTGACATTGAAATCATCGAAAAACACCACCACAATAAACTGGACGCGCCCAGCGGCACCGCCCTGATGATTGCCGACGCCATCAATACCGAGGCTGAGGGGCGGTACGAATACATCTATGACCGCACCCAGGTGCGCCGTAAACGCGGCGTACAGGAGCTGGGGATCAGCGCCGTGCGCGGAGGCGGCATCGTCGGCGAACATGAGGTTCTGTTCTGTGGCCCCGACGAGACGCTGACCCTGCGCCATAGCGCCGGGAGCCGCGGCGTCTTTGCAGACGGCGCCATTCAGGCTGCGCTGTATCTGGCCGGGCAGAGACCGGGCTACTACACCATGACGGACCTGCTGCGGGGCAAACTGCCATGCGCCGAGTAACCAAAGTTCTGGCGGGCTGTGTGGCCGCTTTGCTGGCCACGGCAGGGCTTTCCTGGTTTTTGGTATGGAGTGCGGCGCCCGGCGGCACACCGCAGAGCACAGCCGCCGTTGCCCCCTCCGCCTCGCCGGAAACCGCTCCCACCCCGGAGCCCACACCACAGATCAGCACAGTCCGTTTTTCTGCCACTGGCGACAACCTGATCCACGACGGTATCTTTTTGCAGGCCCGGAGCCGGGCGTCCGACGGCGGGTATGATTTCCTGCCCGCCTACGAACCGATGCGCGATTTTTATGCCCAGTTCGATGTGAACTGGCTCAACCAGGAAACGCTGGTCAACGATGCGTTCGAACCCAGCGGCTATCCCCTGTTCTCCACCCCTGGCGACATCACCGACGCGCTGTACGACATCGGCTTCCGCGTGTTCAGCCTTTCCAATAACCACAGCTATGACAAGGGGGCCGAGGGCATCGCCTCATCGCTGGAACACTGGGCGTCCATGCCGGAGGATGTCGTTTCGATGGGGTTCTACGACCTGAGCACCTACGACAACTACGCCTTTCAGACCGTCAACGGGATTACCTTCGGTTATCTTTCCTACACCCAGTACACCAACGGGATCCCTACGCCCACCGCATCTGATTACGGCGTCGTTTATCTGGATGACCGCGCTACCATCGAAAAGCAGATCGCGGATGTTCGTCCAAATTGCGATGTGCTGGTGGTAAGCTGCCATTGGGGTGTGGAAGGCAGCCATACAGTGGATGATTTCCAGAAGGAGACCGCCCAGTGGCTGGCCGATCAGGGCGTGGATCTGATCATCGGCACCCATCCTCACGTGACGCAGACCGCCCAGTGGCTGACCGGCACGGGCGACAACCAGACCTTCGTGGCATACAGTCTGGGCAATTTCCTGAATGCGCAGTCCCAGCCGGACATGATGGTCGGGGCTGTCCTGGACGTCACCTTCCAAAAAACCACAGCGGCGGACGGACAGGTCACAGTCGAAATACAGGACCCCAAACTGCACGCAGTTGTTACCCAGTACGAGGCCGGATACCAGAATATCCGGGTCTATCCCTATGCGGATTATACGGATGAATTGGGCGCGGCCCATGGGAACTTCAGCCTGTCACGCGCCCAAATTGAAGAGATCCTGCGCAGTTCTATCGACGAAACGTTCCTCACTTTGGACTAGATTAGAAAGAAAGGGTGTGTCAACCTATGTATGGCGTCAGCAAAATCACCAGTGAGCAGAATATCCTGCTCACTACCTTTCCTGGTGCACAGTACAGCGCGCAGAGCCTGGCCGAGCATCTGGAAGTGTTTGCCCGGGCCGGGATCGTGGTCGATATGATCTGTCAGAGCGCCCCGCGGGGCACGGCGGTGGACTTCAGCTTTACCACCAGCTATGACAACTTTACCCGGGTCATGCAGGCGCTGCCGGCGGCAGCCAAGGCCCACCCGCCGCTGGTTTCCGGCGGCTACAGCAAGATCAACCTGTTCGGCGAGGAAATGGTCACCAGCTGCGGCGTGGCTGCCAGAGCGCTTTCTGCGCTGGCGCAGGCGGGGATCGAGATCGTGCTCATCACCACCAGTGACCTGGACATCTCCCTCCTGATCCGCCAGCAGGATGAGGATACCGCGCTGCAGGTCCTGCAGGCTGCATTTTCCCTTGCTTAAAACATCTGCCCCCGCGGCATTTCCGCGGGGGCAGATGTTTTTCAGCTTTGCACTTTGCTGTCTTCTTTGAAAATGCGGGACGCCAGGAACGGCAGGAACAGGACGCCGTACAGAACGGCGGTCATGCCAATATCGCCCCAGGTGTACACCTGGTTGCTGATGTCGGCAGTGCCGGACCACACCAGGATGCCGTTATTGTTGAGGTAGTGCAGCAGAACAGGCACCCAGATATTGCGGCCGCAGCGCTCGTAGGCATAGGTGAAGAACACGCCCATGGTGATGCAAACGGCGATCTGCGCCGCCAGACTCTGCAGCGAGGTCTCGGGGCTGTAGAAAAACAGGTTCAGCGGCAGATGCCAGAGCCCCCACAACACGCCCAGCAGCAGCACCCCGCGGCGCTTGCCGAACCGCTGCTGCAGCAACGGGGTGAAATAGTACCGCCAGCCGTATTCCTCCCCAAAAAACGGCAGGAAGCAGAGAAAGAAGTTGGGGATCAGCAACAGCATGTAGTACCAGGGAACAAAGCTCTGCCAATAGGCCAGATACTCCGACCAGTATTCCGCCCCGCTCAAGGCGGCGGACAGGAACATCATTGCTGTTTTAAGCATAAAGAACAGCAGGCAGACCCCCAGGGCCGTACGGATCTTGCTGCGCCAGCGCAGGCCGGCAGCAGCACGCTTTTCCTTCTTTTCCGTCAGCAACAGGACCCACCCCAGCACCGAGGTGACGATCATCAGGATGTTGATATAGACGACCCAGGACTGTTCGGGCATAAAAACGGACAGCAGGCTGCATACGGCGCAGGCCACAGTGGAGACAATGTGCAACGCATAGAATCGCATTGGCAGCGCGGTGCGCCGCACCGCCATAAAAGCCAGCATGACCCCTGCCGCCGGATACATCATCTGCGCATTGGCAAACAGGCTGGTATCCTGTCCGGCCCGCTGGGCGAAGGCCAGCGGAATGCCCATCAGATACGGCACGGCAAAGGCGACGATCAGGAATAGGGTCAGCTCCCTGCGGTTGGTTTTTGGCTTATTCATCTTCGTTTTCCTCCTCTTGTTCATCCAGCGTTTTGCGGCGTTTCAGGGCCAGTGTCATGGTCCACTGCAGGGCCGCGAAGCAGAGGATGCCGCTGAAAATGGCTGAGCACAGCGCCCCCGGCCAGTAACCGTTGCGCACAAAGGTCATGCCGCCTACGACTGCTGCCCCCACAAAAGAGGCAAGAAGGTTGGTGCCTGTGGTGGCGGTCGCGTGGCGTTCCCACAGACCATGGCGGAGCGACTCTTCCAGCATATACAGGCAGCCGAGCGTCAGGAGGATCCCTTCCGCCATAAACTGCTCTCTCGGGGCCCCCATCATGTTCTGAATGACCACGGCGGCCACCAGACCGAAGAAAAACACATAGCAGCCGCGGCTTTCGATCTTACGCATCGTCTGCTCCTGCATCTCATCCAGCAGGTTCTTTTTTGAGAAAAAATGAAATTTCATCCTTTACTCCTCCCAGAACAGTTCGTCCAGCGTTTTGTCCAATACCCGGCAGATGCTGCGGCACAACTGGATCGTGGGGTTGTACTCCCCCTTCTCAATGGCGTTGATGGTCTGGCGGGATACCCCCACCGCTTCCGCCAATGCGCCCTGCGTCATATCTTTCTCGGCCCGCGCGGCTTTCATTTTCAGGTTCTTTGCCATGGCTCCCGCCTCACAACAGCAAAATGACGGCAGCCAGGGCCGCAGCCATCGTGATCCAGAACACCTGCTGGTCTTTGTTCTTGCTGTTCCAGATCCTTTTCAAACCCTTCATGGTTAGATCCTCCTTACATGTACATATCAGCCTTCCGCTGTGACTACAGCATAGCGCATCCATTACATTTTGTCAACTATATTTTACTTTTTGTCGCGTGCTTTTTCCTCTGTCTTGCGTATGCCATGCAGCTGTGGTATCATTTGAACAGAAAGCGGGCGTTCTGCCCGCAGGACCAGCAAACAATGGAAAAGGATGAAAAGGTATGCAATACGGTTTTATCCGCTGTGCCGCCGCCAGTCCGGCTTTGCGGGTGGCAGACTGCGACTATAATGCCGATCAGATCATCAAAACCATGCACGATGCTGACGAAAAGCACGTGCAGGTGCTCTGTCTGCCCGAATTGTGCCTGACCGGCTACACTTGCGGGGACCTGTTCCTTCAGGATTCCCTGCTGCGGGGGGCAGAAAAAGCTCTGGCCCGTATTTTGCAGGCCAGCCAGGGGATGAATATGGTCATACTGGCGGGCTTGCCGGTGCGTTACCGCGCCAAATTGTATAACTGTGCCGCCGTACTGTGCAACGGCGTGCTGCTGGGGCTGGTCCCCAAGACTCATCTGCCGAATTATGGCGAATTTTATGAGAAGCGCCATTTTGCGCCGGGCATGGAAACACCGGAACCCATCACGCTGGCCCGCCAGGACACCCGGATCGGTTCCCGGCAGCTGTTTGCCTGTAAACAGATGTCCTCGTTCGTGCTGGGCGTGGAAGTGTGCGAGGATCTGTGGGCGCCTGTCCCGCCCAGTTGTTCCCATGCGCTGGCAGGCGCCACCCTCATCGCCAATCTTTCTGCCAGTGACGAAACGATCGGGAAAGCCGCCTACCGCAGAGACCTTGTCTGCGGGCAAAGCGCCCGGCTTTTGTGCGGCTACCTGTATGCCGACGCCAGTCACGGAGAAAGCACAACAGATATGACGTTTGCAGGGCATGACCTGATCGCGGAAAACGGTGCGCTTCTGGCACAAACGGTCCCCTTCTCCGGCGGGGCTGCCGTCACCGAACTGGACTTGGAGCGGATCGTGCAGGAACGCCAGCGCAATACGACGTTTGAGCCGTCTGCCGAAGGGTATAGCACGACCATGTTCGAACTGCTCACCGTACCGCTGGATCTCACCAGGGAGGTTGCGCCCGCGCCGTTTGTTCCCCAGGACACCGCCACCCGTGCGGAGCGCTGCGAACTGATCCTCCGCATCCAGGCGGAGGGGCTTGCCAAACGGATGGAGCACACCCGCGCCCGCTGCGCCGTTGTGGGGATCTCCGGCGGGCTGGACAGCTGCCTGGCCCTGCTGGTGGCCGTGCGCGCATGCAGGCTCCTGGGTCTGCCGGCCGGAACCGTGGCCGCCCTGACCATGCCCTGCTTCGGCACGACCCGGCGCACCCGCTCCAACGCGGAACTCCTTTGCACGGCGCTGGGCGTGCATTTTGAGGAGATCGACATCACCGATACGGTGCGCTCCCACTTTGCCGACATC
Organism: Candidatus Gemmiger avistercoris; assembly: GCA_019116705.1. Taxonomy (GTDB): domain Bacteria; phylum Bacillota; class Clostridia; order Oscillospirales; family Ruminococcaceae; genus Gemmiger; species Gemmiger avistercoris. Next base: position 12,091 of record DXBF01000014.1, on the reverse strand, counting down.
GGGCAGGACCCGGATACCTACGACGTCACCTTCGAGAACTGCCAGGCGCGGGTGCGGACCTTGGAACTGATGGATTATGCCAACAAAAACGGCGGCCTGGTGATCGGCACAGGCGACCTCAGCGAACTGGCCCTCGGCTGGGCCACCTACAACGGCGACCACATGAGCATGTACGGGGTCAACGCGGGGGTCCCCAAAACGCTGGTCCGCCATATCGTACAGTATGTGGCCGATACCTGCGGGGATGAAGCGCTGCAAAATGTTCTGCTGGATATTCTGGACACCCCGGTCAGCCCTGAACTGCTGCCCAGCGCCGAGGACGGCACCATCGCCCAGCAGACCGAACAGCTGGTCGGCCCCTATGAACTGCATGACTTCTACCTGTATTACGTGCTGCGGTTCGGGTTCGGCCCCGCCAAAATTTTCCACCTGGCCTGCCGCGCTTTCGATGGCCGTTATACCCCGGAAACGCTGCTGCAATGGCTCAAAAACTTTTACCGCCGCTTTTTTGCCCAGCAGTTCAAGCGCAGCTGCCTGCCGGATGGGCCTAAAGTCGGTTCCGTCACGCTTTCCCCTCGCGGGGACTGGCGCATGCCCAGCGACGCCAGCTGTGCACTGTGGATGCACGAACTGGACAAGATACGGTCATAAAAAACCGCTCCGCTGCCAAACGGCAGCGGAGCGGTTTTTTCGCTCAGTATTCGATGCCCGCGCGGGCGGCGATCCCCCGTTCATAAGGGTGGCGGCAGGCGCGCATTTCGGTAATGTAATCTGCGCTTTTCAGCATCCAGTCCATCGGTACACGCCCGGTCAGGACTACCTCTGCCTGCTTTGCTGCTCGCAGCACCGCGGCGCGAAGCACTTCCGCGTCCAGCAGGCCCGCTTCACAGGCTGCGCAGGCCTCGTCCAGAACCAGCAAATCCACAGGTTCCCGTAAGGCGGCAGACAGAAGTTCCGTGAAACGCTCCCGGGCCAGACGGCGCTCTTCCTTGTCCATCTGCCAGGTGAATTTTGCTTCTGCACAGGTGTATACCGCCGCGCCAAGTTCCCGCAGCGGCGCAATCTCACCGCTTGTGCCATCCTTGAGGAACTGCACGACCGACACACGCCGCCCATGGCCCAGCGCGCGCAGCGCCAGCCCCATGGCCGCCGTGGTCTTGCCTTTTCCCTCGCCCCAGTACAGGTGGATCATGGTACACTCCCGAGAAACATCGCCTGATGGAATGGGATCAGTCTTCCGGCGTATCGTCCTTCGGGATGATGATGTTCAGCAGGAACGCCACCAGGAAGGACACCACCAGAGAACTGCCGAAAATGTTCTGGAACAGCTGCGGCGCAAACTGCAGGATCTCGGGGGCGGCGTCGATGCCAAGGCCCAGCGCCAGAGAGATGCCCACGATCATGCGGTTGCGGTAGTTCAGCGGCTGTTCTTTCAGCAGCTGAATGCCGGACATGGTGATGGCCGCGAACACCGTGACGGTCGCGCCGCCCAGAACCGGCTGGGGAATGGTGGCCATCAGGCCGCTGAACTTGGGGAAGATACCGGCCAGCAGCATGATGACGCCCACCATGGTGAACACGCGGCGCGCGACCACTTTGGTGGTGCAGATCAAACCCACGTTCTGGCTGTAAGGGTCGGTGGGCAGGCCGCCGATGCAGGCGCCGATCATACCGCAGATCCCCTGCCCTTTGATCGCACCGCCCAGTTCCTGGTCAGTCGCTTCGCGGCCGAAACCGCCCATAGCGGTGGACGAGACGTCGCCGATGGTCTGCACGGCCTGGACCATGTACATCAGAATCATCATCATTATGGCGTCGGGGTGAAATTCAAGGCCAAAATGGAACGGCATCGGTACCGAGAACCAGGCCGCCGTGGTAAAGCCGGAGAAGTCCACGATCCCGCCCATCAGCAGGGCGGCCGCATAGCCGACTACGATGCCGATCAGCATGCCGGAAGCCTTGAGCAGCCCTTTGCCGAAGAAGTTGCAGGCCAGCGTGACGATCAGGGTCAGGACCGCCAGGACCCAGAATCTGGGCGAACCGAAAGTGCCCGCCGCCTGGGCCGCGCTGCCGCCGCCGATGTAATTGATGGCGGTTCCGTACAGAGAAAGGCCAATACTGATGACCACCGTACCGCTGACGATGGGCGGGAAGAAGCGGCGGATCTTACCGATAAACATGCCGATAAAAATGGACACAAAGCCCGCCACCAGCTGGGAGCCAAAGATGGCTGCAATACCATAGTTCTGGCCGATGATGGTCAGGATAGGCATGTAGGCGAACGCGACGCCCATAACGTTGGGCATCTTCATGCCGAAACCGAACACCGGGAACAGCTGCAGCAGCGTGGTGATGCCGCCAATGATCATGGCCGCCTGGGTCAGCAGGATCTGATCCTCGGCAGAAAGGCCGCAAGTGCCGGCGATCAGCATCGGCGGGGTAATGTTCCCGATCAGCATTGCCAGCACATGCTGCAACGCCTGCGGGAAAGCGATCCCCCAGGATGGTTTGCCGTCGAACCGTAAGAGTTCGGCGTTGGTTTGGGCGGAGTTGGTCATTTCCATTTCCTCACTTTCCGAAATACTCCAAAGAACACTCCAAATGCATCCGGCGGCAACTCTGTATCACACACCGGCAAAGGATAGTATATCGGAAAATATCGGATACCGCAAGGATTTGCGGGCGTTTCCCTGCAAAGAGGCGCAAAAATCAAGGATATTGCTTCAAAAGTCCTCCTTTTTTGCCTTCTCCAGCGCTGCCAAGCCGGCACGGGTATCAACATCCGCCAGTTCCTGCGCCTCCTGCACAGGCAGGCACCGCACCCGTTGGGGGTATTTCCGCACGACTGCACCGCCGCCCCGCCCCTGGGGCAGCGCCAAAAGTTCCGGGAAGGCCCAGGCCGGGAAGAAAACCGGCGCGCCCTGCTGCGCCCCATACGCGGGCCGCCAGATGGCTTCCGGGTCCTGCGCCGCGCAAAGTGCCAGCGCCGCCACCGTCTGCCGCTGCAAAAGCGGCTGATCGGCCGGGCAGAACAGGCAGCCGGTCAGGCCGCATTCCCCGGCCTGCGCCAGCAGGGCGCGCAGCCCCAAACGCACGGTATCACTGCGGTGGGGCTGGTCGTGGAACACAACCGGCACGTCCTGCCGTTCGCAAAGTTCCGCCACCGCCTTACTGCGCGTGACGGCCACCCGCCCGGCAAACACACCGGCGGTAGCGTCCAGCGCATATTGGATCAGCGGCCGCCCCGCAAAGGCAGCCATCAGTTTGTCGCCGCCGAACCGCCGCCCCAGCCCGGAAGCCATGATAACGCAGCCCGCACGGCCATAGGGGGCGTCCAGGTCCACTACGAAGGCGTCCGCGCGGCGGCAGAGTGCTTGTAAAAAGGGCAGGTCCTGTTTGCGCACCGCCGCCGCCAGCCGCCTGCGCTTCATCAAATCCAAAATGGCGCGGCAATATTCCGGGCAGGCAGTTTCAAGGTAGCCGATCTCGTCTATAAACACCCATGTGCCGTCGGATTTTCCGTACTGCTGCAAAAGGGGGACCCCCAGCGCCAAGAAGCCCTGCAGGCAGGGCTGCATCCGGTTTTCCGGCCCCGGCAGGCGCGGATCGAACGCACCGATCTGCGCACAGCGCCCGGAGCCTGCGTCTGTGAGGAACACGGCTTCCCCGGGCTGCGCCCGGGTCGTTATGCCGGACACAGGGCCTGTTTCCCGCAGATACGGCAGCAGACCGGCCAGCAGCGTGCTTTTGCCGCTGCCGCGCGTCCCGGTCAGGATCAGGTGGCGCTTACCGCTCGCCCGGAAAGAATTCCAGATACAGCGCGCGGTTGGCCGCCCTGCAGGCGTCGCGGTATGCTTCATAGCGTTCCAGCCACTCCTTCCCTTCCACTGTCAGGCGGCTGCCGCCGCCCGCCCGTCCGCCGGTGCTCCGCGCCGTCAGCGGGAATCCCAGCGCCCGCTCGGCTGTTTTCAGCAGTTTCATGGCTTTGGTGTAGGCCATCCCCATGGAAAGCGCCGCTGCATGCAGCGACCCGGCTTCTTCCACTGCGCGCAGCAGGCGGCAGGGCCCCTCGCCAAAGAACTTGTCTCCCTGCTCATCATAGAATGTGATTTTGGTTACCGCTTTCATAAACTGCCTCTTTTCCGGTCACTGCTCTCCGGTTCCTTGAGCATCACCCACTGATGCCTGCCGCTCCGGTCTGTGCAGCGGTGCAAACTGACCGCCCCGTATACGGCGGAAAGCTGCCGCTCCATCTCCTCCGGCGGATCGCCGGCAGGCGACAGCAGGGCCTGCACCCGGCCGTTTGCCAACACCAGCAGGCTGTCGCAGGAATTGAGCGCCAGCAAGGGGTCGTGCAGCGCGGCCAGCACAGCGCGTTCTTTCTCCCGCACCCAGTTCCGCAGCAGCTGCATCGTGCGGTAACGGTATTGGAAATCCAGCGCGCTTTCGGGTTCGTCCAGCAGCAATAGGCTGCTGCCGGAAACCAGCGTCCGGGCCAGGATGCAGAGCTGTTTCTGCCCTTCACTGAAATGCAGGTAGTTTTCCTGCTCCCGGCCCGCCAGCCCCGCCAGGGCCAGCGCTTCCCGGGCTTTTTCCCGCATACAGGCCGTGGGATGTTCCAGAAGCCCCAGCTGCGGATTGAAGCCCATCAGCACCACCTCCAGCGCCGGGATGTCGATGGTGATACCGCTGCGCTGCGGGATGTAACCGCACAATCGGGCAAGCTGCCGGGGCTGCAGCCCTTCCAGCTGAATGTCCTTCAGCGTACAACGCCCCGCATGGGGCAGGATACCGCAGACGGCCTTGAGCAAAGTGGTCTTTCCGCTGCCGTTGGCCCCCAAGATCCCCAGGATTTTTCCCGCCTCCAGCGAGAAGGCGATCTGTTCCAAAACCGGCCGGGGACCGTACCCGGCCGTAAGATCGGATACCGAGAAAAAACTCATACCGCTTTTCTCCCTTTGATGACCAGAAAAATCAGGAATGGCGCGCCCAGCAGGCTGGTGAAGATGCTCACCGGCAGTTCCGTGGCCGCCACGCTGCGCGCCAGAATATCCGCACCTGTCAGCAGGATGCCGCCCAGCAAACCGCCCAGCAGCATGGTGCCGGGGCCATTGCGGCGCGTCAGAAGGCGCGCACCGTGCGGGGCCAGCAACCCCACAAAACTGATAAGCCCCGACAGGCTGACCACACAGGACACCGCCAGCGTAGCCGCCAACAGCACAGCGAGCCGCAGCCTGCCCACTGAAACACCCAGCATGCGGGCCTCCCCTTCCTCCGCCGAGAGCAGCAAGAGTTGCCGGTGCAGAAGGAACAATACCACGACGCAGGCCGTACAAAGCGCCAGATTGCCGCCGATGGAATAGCCGCTGATGCCGTTGAGGCTTCCCATGATCCAGTATTCGATGGAGGCCAGTTCGCGCTCGGGGTCCGCTGTCAGTTTCAGGCACATGAGCGCCGTCTGCGCCAGAGCATGGACGGCGATGCCGGCCAGCACGATGGTGCTGTGGCGTCCCGAACGATCGAGCGCCGAAAGCCCCAGCGCCAGCGCCACAGCAGCCAGCGCCCCTGCGAAGGAGGCTGCCGTCACCGCGCCCGCGCCGGACAAGAACAGGATACCGGCCGCCGCGCCCGCGCTGGCGCCGGAAGAAACACCGATCACATCCGGCGACGCCAGCGGATTGCGGAAAACCGTCTGGTAGACAAAACCCGCCGCACCAAGCGCAAAGCCGCCCGCCGCCCCCACCAGGGTACGGCTGACCCGCAGCGTCCAGAACACCCGCAGCTGCATCGCATCGCCGGAGAGGAGGCCCTCCAGCGTAAGAGGATATTTCCCGGTAAACAGACTGAATGCAGCCAGGGCGGCAAGCAACGCCGCCCCGGCTGCGCAGAAAAGCCCGGTTTTATCCGATTTCACTGTAGGTAAACCCATAGAACGTCTGGTAAAACTCGTCGATCACAGCCATCGTATCAGCCTCGGGGCATTCTTCCGGGTGGAGCACGCCGGAAAGCCAGACCGCCCCCAGGATGCCGCCGGGCACCGGGCTGTCCCACGCTTCGGCATTGCCGGGGATCTGGTAGACGTTCCCGCTTTCGACCGCCGCGCAACCCGCCAGATTGGGATCGCCCAAAACATCGTCTACCGTGTAGCTGGCGTCGGAAGCCAGAATGATATATTCCGGGTCCCAGGCCAGGACCTGTTCATAGCTGGCCTCCGCCCAGTAGGTGTCGGTGATCTCCGCCGCTGCATTGACGCCGCCGGCCATTCGGATCATGTCCGACTGGTACATGGCATCCCCCGCGGTGGACAGGAAATCGGAGTTGCCTGCCAGATACACGCTGGGAGTCTCCACACCGGCCAGCACCTCGCCCAAGCGCGCCTGCTGCGTTTGCGCAAAAGCCAGCAGTTCCCCTGCACGGGCCTGGGTGTTGGTGGCCGTCCCGATCAGCGTTGCCGCTTCATTGAGCAGTTCCTGGTCTTCCGGGTTGACCACCAGCGCAGTGATGCCCAGTTCCTCCAGGCTGTCCGCCGCGTCCTGCAGCTTCAGCGGCAGGATGACCAGGTCCGGCTCCAGCGCCGCGCAGCCTTCCAGGTCAAATTCCTTGGCAGTACCCACGCTGGGCAGTTCCAGCAGGGCGGGCGCGCTGAGCTGACAGATGGGCCGGGTGTCGGCCTTGGCTTCGATCCCAACCAGTTTTTCGTCCAGATCCAGCGCGATCAGCAGACTGGTGGAGATGTAGTAGCCGCTGACCAGCGTTTCCGGTTCCGACTCGATGGTCACCTCCCGGCCCGCCTGATCGGTGAGCGTTACGGGATAAACTGTTCCCTCTCCCGCCCCTTCTGCGGCAGGTGCGGCTTGCTCCGCCGTCTGCGCCGGTTCCGCCTCGCTGGCCGCGGGCTCCGAAGCCGAAGAAGATTCGACCTGCGCCGTACCGCATGCAGCCAGAGACAGGCTCATCCCGGCTGCCAGCAGCAGTGACAGCGTTTCTTTCATCCTCATGATTTTTCCTCCTCGTTATAGTTTTAAAACTATAACGGAATTATACCAATTATCCTTTTCAAAAGCAAGGCACGCTGTTATAATGTTATCAGATTGAAATCAGATCCCCGCGCGGCCGCCCGCTTGCCGGGAAAACCGCGTTGTTTTTTCCAAAAGACAGTTCCGGGGTTCGGCAAAGGAATGAAAAATGATCACGATTCAAAATTATGTACAGGCTGAAAGTCTGGAACAGGCGTGGCAGCTGAACCAGAAACGCAGCGCCCGCGTACTGGGCGGCATGCTCTGGCTGAAAATGGGCAAAAATACCGTCGGCACAGCCATTGACCTGTGCAGGCTGGGGTTGGATACCATCGAAGAACGCGCAGATGCATTTGTCATCGGCGCTATGGTCACGCTGCGGCAGCTGGAACAGCACCCCGGCCTGAACGCCTGCACCCGGGGCGCTGTGGCCAAAGCCCTGCAGCCCATCGTGGGCGTGCAGTTCCGCAACCTGGCGACCGCCGGCGGCAGTATCTGGGGACGTTTCGGATTTTCGGACGTTCTCACGCTGTTCCTGGCACTGGACGCTAAAGTGGAACTCTACAAGGGCGGTGTGATGCCGCTGGAACGGTTCGCCGCCCTGCCCTATGACCGCGACATACTGGTGCGGCTGATCGTGCCCAAGACCTCCTGCAGACTCGCCTATGAGGCGATGCGCATCCAGCGCACCGATCTGCCTGTGCTGACCTGTGCGGTCGCACAGACCGGCGGCGAGACTCGGGCTGTGATCGGCGCACGCCCGGGCAAGGCGATGGTCGTGCGGGATGCGAACGGACTTTTGCACAACGGCGTCACCACCGAAAGCGCCGCCGCGTTTGCCGACTATGTAGCCGGGCAGGTCCCCATGGGGAGCAACAACCGGGGCAGCGCGGCGTACCGCAGCCATCTTTGCCGGGTTTTGACCCGGCGTGCCACGCTGGAACTGGGAGGTTGAGCTCTGTGACCGATGTAAAACTGATTTTGAATGGCAGGGCCGTCGCCGATCAGGTGGATGCCGACCTGCTGCTGATCGACTTTCTGCGTGCTCATGGCTGCGCCAGCGTCAAGCGCGGCTGCGAGACGTCCAACTGCGGGTTGTGCACCGTGCTGATGGACGGCAAGCCGGTCCTTTCCTGCTCGATGCTGACACTGCGCGCTGCGGGGCACAGCATCCAGACGCTGGAGGGCCTGCAGGAGGAAGCCGCCGATTTCGTCGGATTCATTGCTGACCAGGGCGCCGACCAGTGCGGGTTCTGTAACCCCGGCTTCGTCATGAACACCATCGCCCTGCTGCGGGAAAACCCTGACCCCAGCGACGATGAGATCCGCGGTTTTCTGGCGGGTAACCTCTGCCGCTGCTCCGGCTACGAAGGCCAGCTGCGGGGCATCCGCCGCTATCTGGACAGCCGCAAGGAGAAAGGAGGCCCCCGTCATGGCGAGTGACCGCCCCGTGGATTACAACGCTATCCATAAGCCTGTGCGCAAAAAAGACGCCATGCAGCTGTTACTGGGCAAGCCGGTCTATACCGAGGATCTTGCCCCGAAGGACGCGCTGACCGTCAAGATCCTGCGTTCCCCGCATGCCAATGCCATGGTGCGGGAGATCGACGCCGCAGCCGCCCTGAAAATCCCCGGCGTGGTGGCCGTTTATACCTGGCAGGATGTGCCCCGGAACCGTTTTACCATTGCCGGGCAGACCTACCCGGAGCCCTCGCCCTACGACCGGCTGATCCTGGACCGCCATGTGCGGTTTGCCGGGGACGCAGTGGCCATCATCGCCGCCGAGACCGAAAAAGCCGCGCTGAAGGCCATGAAACTTATCAAAGTCCAGTATGACATCCTGCCTGCCGTGCTGGATTTCCGCACCGCCAAGGACAATAAAACGCTGGTCCACCCCGAGGAGGACTGGGTCCCCACCTGCCCGGTAGGCGGCGACAACCGCCGCAATCTGGTAGCCAGCGACTCCAACAGCGACGGCGACGTGGACGCGGTACTGGCCGGGTGCGACATCGTGCTGGACCGCACCTACCACACCAAGGCCTACAACCAGGCGATGATGGAGACCTTCCGCACCTGCGCGGAAATGGACCGCTACGGGCGGCTGCACATTCTTTCCTCCACCCAGATCGTTTTCCACGTGCGGCGCATCCTTTCCCGGGCGCTGGGCCTCCCCATGAGCCGCATCCGCGTGGAGAAACCCCGTATCGGCGGCGGCTTCGGAGCCAAGCAGACCGCCGTCTGCGAAATGTACCCCGCCTTCGTCACACTGAAAACCGGCCGGCCCTCCAAACTGGTCTATACGCGGGAGGAAGCGCAGATCGCCGGTTCCCCCCGGCATGAGATGCAGGTCCGGGTGCGGCTGGGCGCGGACCGCGAAGGGCATATCCGCGCCATCGATATGTACACCCTCTCCAACACCGGTGCATACGGGGAACACGGTCCCACCACCGTGGGGCTTTCGGGCCACAAGTCTATTCCCATGTACACCGGCAATCTGGAAGCCTACCGCTTCCGCTATGACGTTGTCTACACCAACCACCAGGCTGCGGGCGCTTACCGCGGCTACGGCGCCACACAGGGCATCTTTGCGCTGGAAACCACCGTCAACGAACTGGCCGAGCAGCTGGGCATCGACCCCACAGTGATCCGCGACCGCAACATGGTGCGGGAGGGCATGAAGATGACCTCCTACTACAACGAGATGGCCAACGCCTGCGCGCTGGACCGCTGCCTGGAACACTGCCGCCGCATCTTCCGCTGGGAGGAAAAATACCCGGTGCGGGACATGGGCAACGGCAAGGTGCGCGCCGCCGGTGTGGCCATGGCCATGCAGGGGTCCTGCATTTCCAACGTGGACGTGGGTTCCGCCACCCTCAAACTGAGCGAGGACGGCACCTACAACCTGATCATCGGCGCGGCGGACATGGGCACAGGCTGCGATACCATCCTGGCCCAGATGGCTGCCGAATGCCTGGATTGCAGCGTGGAGGACATTGCCGTCTTCGGCGCGGACACCGACACTTCCCCCTATGATTCCGGTTCCTATGCCTCCTCCACCACCTACATCACCGGCAAGGCCGTGGAGAAAGCCTGCGCTGAATTGAAGCAGAAGATCTGTGAGATCGCAGCCGGGATGCTGCACTGCCAGCCCGACGAAGTCGTTTTTAAAGGCAAGCGGGTCCGCCGCATCCACAGCGATGAAAGCCTCACTTTGCAGGAGATCGGCTACAAGACCCAGGTGTTCAACAATATTGCCGCCGAAGCCACCGCCAGCCATTCCTCCCCCGTCTCCCCGCCCCCTTACATGGCCGGCATGGTGGAGATCGAACTGGATAAAGAGACCGGCCTGGTAACGATCCTGGATTATATGGCCGTTGTGGACTGCGGTATTCCCATCAACCCGGCCCTGGCGCGCATCCAGACCGAGGGCGGCATCGTGCAGGGCATCGGCCACACGCTGATGGAAAACGTCCAGTACGACGCCAACGGCAAGCCCATCGAAAGTTCCTTCCTGCAATACAAGATCCCCACCCGTCTGGATATGGGGCATCTGCGGGTAGAATTTGAGAACAGCTACGAACCCACCGGGCCTTTCGGCGCAAAGTCCATCGGGGAGATCGTCATCAACACCCCCGCCCCCGCCATCGCCCACGCCATCTACCGGGCCACCGGCGTGTGGCACCGGGAGATCCCCATCACCCCGGAACAGATCGCCATGCAGACGCCTGTTTCCGTACCTTGACCTTGTTTTTCCCCAGCCTGAAGCCGCCGCTTCGGGCTGGGGCTTATGGTTTATGCAAGAACTTCCGGCAACGGCTGTTCAGCCGTTCCGGCTATTGTCCCGCCCGGGGAAGCGTGCTATAATTTTCTGTACACTGGCTAAGGGAGGTCGGAGACATTTGGCACAGGTCATGATCGTGGACGACGAGGCGGCCATCGCGGATCTGGTGGAGGTCTATCTGAAAAACGAAGGGTACCAAGTCCATAAATTTTACAATGCGCAGGATGCGCTGGACTGCGCAGCCCGCTGCGAACTGGATCTGGCGATCCTGGACGTGATGCTGCCGGACATGGACGGTTTTTCTCTCTGCCAGAAGATCCGGCAGGACCACCTGTTCCCCATCATCATGCTGACCGCACGGGTGGAGGATATGGACAAGATCATGGGCCTGACCCTGGGCGCCGACGACTACATCACCAAGCCCTTCAACCCGCTGGAACTGGTCGCACGGGTCAAGACCCAGCTGCGCCGATATATCCGCTATAACAAAGGGGACGAGCCGCCGAAAGCCCCGCAGGAGTACGACTTTCGCGGATTGACCATCTCAAAAGCCAATCACAAATGTGTGCTGTTCGGGGAGGATCTGGCCCTGACGCCGCTGGAGTTTTCGATCCTGTGGTATCTGTGCGAGCACCGGGGCCAGGTGGTCTCCAGTGAGGAGCTGTTCGAGGCGGTATGGGGCGAAAAATTCATGGACTCCAACAACACCGTCATGTCCCACATCGCCCGCCTGCGGGAGAAGATGCACGAATCCAGCCGCAAGCCGAAATTCATCAAGACTGTTTGGGGGGTGGGCTACACCATTGAATAAGCCGAAAACCTTTTTGCGGCGGCTGTCCGGCCGCAGAGACGGCAGCCGCCGGCCGCTGTACGGCCGCAGCGCCACCAGCATGGTGGGGCTGTATCTGCTGACCCTGGCAGGGGTACCGCTCGCCACCTTTGTCATCTTTATGCTGGGGTACAGCATATACTCTGCCCTGCGGGACCATGTAACTTATTATTACTACGACTTTTTTACCCCGTATATCGTCGTACCGCTGTACAATTTGATGTACGCGGTGCGGGATATGGCGATACTGGTCGTCATTCTGCTGCTGGCCGGCGGCTGGCTGGGGGTGACTTGGGCGTTTTTCCGGCTGTATCAGCGGGACCTGACGCGGGTCGTGGAGGCCGCCGGCAGCCTGATGGACCCGGACGCCGCCCCGCCCGACCTGCCCAACGTGCTGGCCCCCGCCGAGGCCGAACTGCGGCTGGCCCGCCAGCAGGTGCAGCGCAACGCCGCCATCGCCCGCGA
>DXBF01000013.1 GCA_019116705.1 Candidatus Gemmiger avistercoris | reverse complement strand
TTGGCCTTCGGCGGATTTGAAGCGGCGGGTGAAGTAGGCCTGCTCGCGGAAGCCGCAGGCGGCCGCGATCTGGGCGAGGGTCTGGTCGGTGTAGCGCAGCATCTGTTTGGCGCGGTCGATGCGGGCCGCGTGCAGACAGTCGAGGATCGTCTCGCCGTATCGCTGTTTGAAGCTGCGGGCAAGATAATACTTGCTGATGAAAAAACGCGCGGCCAGCTCGTCCAGCGTCAGCGGCTCGGCGCAGTGGTCGGCCAGATAGGCGCGCACGGCCTCGAGCCGTGCGGTCTGGCCGGATTCGCCCCTCGGCGCGCCCACCCGCACCTGTCCGCCCAAAATGCCGGCCAGCAGCGCTGCAATCTCGGCCGAAGCTTCGAGCTCGGCCGTCGCGTCCCAGCGGCTTGCGCAGGCCAGTACCGCGTCCAGTCGCCGCGCAACTGCCGCGCCGTCGGCCGGGGTAAAGACCGGCTCCTCACCAAAGCGGCGGTAGAAAGCCGGCGCGCTGCGGCCGTTGAAGTGCACCCAGCGCAGCTCCCAGGGGTCGGCGTCGGCGCTGCGGTAGCCGTGGGGGCGGCGGCAGTCGATCCAAAAGCACTGCCCGGCCCGCAGCGCAAACCGCCGCGCGCCGTACCGCAGACTGCCGCTGCCGGCCACGACCTGTACGATCAGAAAGCTGTCCAGGCTCGACCGCTGGGTGCCGGCGTGGCTCTGCACAAGCCGGATGTGACCGGCCTCCTGCAAGAAGAAGAGGTTTTCCCGCGCAAAGGCGGAGGGGGTCACGATTGCCCGCACGCTGGCGGGGTCGTAACAGGCGGGAAACTGGCGGAATTCCGGCATCGGGGGCCTCCTTCGGGATGGATGTGGCGGACAGGCGACCGCAAGATTGTGCAAATTCTTTGGCAACATTATGCCTTGCAACAGGGATATAAAACCATTATACTGAAAAACAAGGCGTTTGCAAGCGGTTTTGCGGCAAAAGCCCCGGCCCGCTGCCAGCCCTGCACGGCAAAGCGGCGAACCGGCACCGCCGGCAACGCCCGGCAAGAATGGTCAAAAATGCCTTTTGTAAGGTTGTGTAAGGAGTTTTGTATGAAAAAGGCGCTCATCACCGGCATCACCGGCCAGGACGGGTCCTACCTGTCCGAGTTTCTGCTCGAAAAGGGCTACGAAGTCCACGGCATCATCCGGCGTTCCTCGGTCGATTACCGCGAGCGAATCGCCCATCTTGAGGGCAACCCCCGCTTCCACCTGCATTTCGGCGACCTCGGCGATTCGATGAGTCTGGTTGCGGTCATCGGCAGTGTGCGGCCGGATGAAATTTACAACCTCGCGGCCCAGAGCCATGTCCAGGTCAGCTTCGACGTGCCGGAGTTCACGGCCGACGTCGATGCGGTCGGCGTGCTGCGGGTGCTCGAGGCTGTGCGGCTGTGCGGCTTGGCCAAGACCTGCCGCATTTACCAGGCTTCGACCTCCGAGCTCTACGGCAAGGTCGAGGAAGTGCCCCAGAACGAGAACACCCCCTTCCACCCCTACAGCCCCTACGCCGTCGCCAAGCAGTACGGCTTCTGGATCACCAAGGAATACCGCGAAGCCTACGGGATGTTCTGCTGCTCCGGCATCCTCTTCAACCATGAATCCGAGCGCCGGGGCGAGACCTTCGTCACCCGCAAGATCACCCTCGCCGCCGCCCGCATCAAGCAGGGCAAGCAGGATAAGCTGTATCTGGGCAACCTTTCGAGCCTGCGCGACTGGGGCTACGCGAAGGATTATGTCGAGTGTATGTGGCTGATTTTGCAGAACGACAAGCCGGAAGATTTCGTCATCGCGACCGGCGAGCAGCATTCGGTGCGGGAATTTTGCCAGCTCGCCTTCCGCAACGTCGGCATCGAGCTTGCGTTTACCGGCGAAGGGCTGGACGAAAAGGGCATCGACAAGGCGACCGGCAAGGTTCTCATCGAGGTCAGCCCCGACTTCTACCGCCCGACCGACGTCGTCAACCTCTGGGGCGACCCGACCAAGGCCAAGCGGGAACTCGGCTGGAACCCGACCAAGACAAGCTTTGAAGAGCTTGTGCGGATTATGGTTGAACATGATATGCGCAAGGTCGCTGTTGAGCGTGCCGAGGAGCATATCCGCTGCAACCTCGAAGAATACCTCGAAAAAGGCGTCGTGAAGTAAGCCGAATAAATTCGGCTTCACAAGGGGCAACAGCCGCGCACTGCCGCCGCAGCGGCGTGTCGGAGGCCAACCGGGCCTCAGGCCCGGCTCTTAGGCCGGAGACCGGCTTCGCCTAACGCGTCTATTTCCCCTTGTGTATCCCCTTCGACAAAATTTTACCCAAAACCGCGCACTCGTCACTTCGTTCCTCGCACACAATTTTGGGCAAAATTTCCCTGTCGGTGTCGCCGTCGTCAGCGCGTGTCCGCAGATGGCGACGGATTTTGGATTTTAGGTATTTACTTGTAAGGTCAGAAACGAGGCAATCTGTTATGATGGAGAAAAATGCGAAAATTTATGTGGCCGGCCACCGCGGCATGGTGGGCTCGGCGATTGTGCGGGAGCTCGAGCGCCAGGGCTACACAAACATCATCACCCGCACCCACAAAGAGCTTGACCTCTGCCGGCAGGACGCGGTCGAAGCTTTTTTTGCCGAAGAAAAGCCGGAATACGTCTTTCTCGCGGCCGCCAAGGTCGGCGGCATCGTCGCGAACAACGAGGCGCTGGCCGATTTCATGTACGACAACATGATCCTCGAGATGAACGTCATCCACGCGGCCTGGCAGAACGGCTGCAAAAAACTCGAATTTCTCGGCTCCTCCTGCATCTACCCGCGCCTGGCCCCCCAGCCGATGAAGGAGGACTGCCTGCTGACTTCGGCGCTTGAAAAAACCAACGAAGCCTACGCGCTCGCGAAAATTTCGGGCCTTAAATATTGCGAGTACCTCAACCGCCAGTACGGCACCGACTACATCAGCGTGATGCCGACCAACCTCTACGGCCCGAACGACAACTACCACCCGACCCACAGCCATGTGCTGCCGGCGCTGATCCGCCGCTTCCACGAGGCAAAGGAGCAGGGCCTGCCCAGCGTGACCTGCTGGGGCGACGGCAGCCCGCTGCGGGAGTTCCTCTATGTGGACGACCTCGCGAACCTCTGCGTCTTTTTGATGAACCACTACTCCGGCAATGAGACGGTCAACGCCGGCACCGGCAAGGAGCTGACAATCAAGGAACTGACCGAGCTTGTCGCCAAGGTTGTCGGCTACACCGGTGAAATCCGCTGGGATACCTCGAAGCCGAACGGCACCCCGCGCAAGCTGCTCGACGTGAGCAAGGCGACGGCGCTCGGCTGGACGTACAAGACCGAGCTCGAGGAGGGCATCCGCCTGACCTACGAAGACTTTTTGCACAACCCGATGCGCGCCGAGCGGTAAGCCGGCGGCCCCGAACGAAAAGGGGGAATACCCATGAACATCATTCTGCTTTCAGGCGGCAGCGGGCAGCGCCTTTGGCCGCTGTCCAACTCAATCCGCTCCAAACAGTTTGTGCCGCTGCTTAAAGCGCCGGACGGCGGCCAGGAGAGTATGGTGCAGCGGGTCTACCGCCAGATCAAAACGGCCGACCCCGCCGCCAACATTGTGGTGGCCACCGGCAAGCGGCAGGTCAGCACGATCAAGAACCAGCTCGGCGGCAAGGTGGCAATCTGTGTCGAACCCTGCCGGCGGGATACCTTCCCGGCGATCGTGCTCGCCTGTGCCTACCTGGCCGATGTGCAGAATGTCCGGCCTGAAGAGCCGGTTGTCGTCTGCCCGGTTGACCCGTATGTGGATGACAGCTACTTTGCCGCCGTGCGCCAGATGGCCGCGCTGGCCGGCCGGCCTGACGCTGCCAACCTGACCCTGATGGGCATTGAGCCGACCTACCCGAGCTCCAAGTTCGGGTACATCATACCGAAAGCGAAAGAGGCCGTCAGCAAAGTTTCGAGCTTTAAGGAAAAGCCGGACGAGGCTACCGCCGCGGCCTATATCGCGCGCGGCGCGCTGTGGAACGGCGGCGTCTTCGCCTTCAAGCTTGGCTACCTGCTGCGCGCGGGCCACAAGCAGCTGGATTTCCGCCGCTTTGCTGATCTGCAGGCCAACTATGCGCTGCAGAAGCGGATCAGCTTTGACTATGCGGTTGCCGAAAACGAACCCGATATTGCGGTGATCCGCTATGCCGGGCAGTGGAAGGATGTCGGCACCTGGAACACCTTCTGCGAAGTGATGAGCGAGCCGACGATCGGCAAGGTCATGCTGGACGAAACCTGCCGCGGAACCAACGCGGTCAACCAGCTCAACATTCCGCTGATCTGCATGGGCTGTGAAGATATGGTCATTGCGGCTTCCAGCGACGGCATCCTGGTTTCGTCCAAGGATCGCTCCAGCCACATCAAGCCGTTTGTCGAGCAGGTTGAGGGCGAAGCCCGGTTTGCCGAAAAGAGTTGGGGTTCCTTCACGATTTTGGATGTCCAGCCCGAAGCCACGACAATCCGTATCCTGCTCAACCCCGGCCATCGCCTGGCCTACCACAGCCACGAGCACCGGGATGAGGTCTGGACGATTGTGGCCGGCATGGGCCGCACCATCATCGACGGCGAGGAGCGCCCCGTGCGCCCCGGCGATGTCGTCACGATGCCGGCCGGCGTCAAACACACCCTGATTGCCGACAGCCGGATCCAGGCCGTCGAAGTCCAGATCGGCGACGAGATCGACGTGGCGGATAAGACGAAGTTTGAGCTGTAAAGAAGCGGCTGCGGACATTTTGGGTGGTGGTGAACCAAACCACCATGCGTAGGGGCGGGATGAGGGCATCCCGCCCTACGGGCAGGGCGAGCGATGTCGCCATCCCGTTACGACCGCCCCGCCGCAAACATCCGCGGGCGGGCAATGCCCGCCCCTACGAATGGCGGTAGACCAGGTTATAATCCCACCGGGTAGCGGTGAACCGAACCATCATGCGTAGGGGCGGGATTCATCCCGCCCGCGGGGCCTTGCGGCGCCGCGAACACCCCGGGCGGATGCGAGCATCCGCCCCTACAGGGTGCGCCAAGCGCACAACCGCCAATCAAACAGAGAGCAAACATACAAAGACCTATCATAGACAACCCCCCCCGCCTGTTCAGTGAACAGGCGGGGGTGTTGTTGATTCAATGCTTATTCAGCTGTGCAGTTCCGGGTTCAATCAGCCGGGCTGCTTGCCGATGTAGGCGAGGATGCCGCCGTCGACGTAGAGGACCAGGCCGTTGACAAAGTTCGAAGCCTCGGAAGCCAGGAACACGGCGGGGCCGCCCAGGTCGCTGGCCTCGCCCCAGCGGCCGGCCGGCGTCTTGGAGACGATGAACTGGTCGAAGGGATGACGGCTGCCGTCGGGCTGCAGTTCGCGCAGCGGCGCGGTCTGCGGGGTGGCGATGTAGCCGGGGCCGATGCCGTTGCACTGGATGTTGTACTCGCCGTACTCGGAAGCGATGTTCTTGGTCAGCATCTTCAGGCCGCCCTTGGCAGCAGCGTAGGCGGAGACCGTCTCGCGGCCCAGTTCGCTCATCATGGAGCAGATGTTGATGATCTTGCCGCCGCCCTGCTCGATCATGTCGGGGATGACGGCCTTGGCCACGATGAAGGGGGCGTTCAGGTCCACGTCGATGACCTGGCGGAACTGGGCGGCGCTCATCTCGCACATGGGGATGCGCTTGATGATACCGGCGTTGTTGACCAGGATGTTGATGTGGCCCACTTCCTCGGTCACTTTCTTGACCAGAGCGTTCACGGCGTCCTCATCGGTGACGTCGCAGACGTAGCCGTGGGCGTCGATGCCGGCCTCTTTGTAGGCGGCCAGGCCCTTGTCCACCAGTTCCTGCTTGATGTCGTTGAAAACGATGGTGGCGCCGCAGTTGGCCATCGCGGTGGCGATGGCAAAGCCGATGCCGTAGGAAGCGCCGGTGATCAGGGCGACCTTGCCGGTCAGATCAAAAGATTTCGGGGTGCAAACAGACATTGTGCAAAACCTCCATGTACTTGTGGTTTTATCCGCAGCGCCGCAGGGCGCGGGATTCCTGGGGATCTGTGCTTACCGCAGATCGGGGGTGTTGATGTTGTCCATGTCGTCGAATTCCATGTTTTCGCCGCCCATGGCCCAGATAAAGGTGTAGTTGGACGTGCCCACGCCGCTGTGGATGCTCCAGGACGGGCTGATGACCGCGTCGTAGTTGTGCATGACGATGTGGCGGGTCTGGGTGGGCTCGCCCATCATGTGGAAGACCACCTGACCTTCGGGAATCTCGAAGTAGGTGTAGATCTCCATGCGGCGTTCATGGGTGTGGCTGGGCATGGTGTTCCAGTTGCTGCCGGGCTCCAGGCAGGTCATGCCCATGGAGAGCTGGCAGGTCTTGAGCACGCTGGGGTGGATAAACTGGTTGATGGTGCGCTTGTTGCAGCCTTCCAGGGAGCCCAGGGGGCGCTTGGCAGCCTCGTCGATGGTGATGAGCTTGGTCTCGTAGCTGCAGTGCGCCGGGGCGGAGACCATGTAGAACTTGGCCGGGTGGGCCGGATCGTCGCTCTGGAAGGTGACGGTCTTGGTGCCCTGGGTGATGTAGAGGCAGTCCTTGTAATTCATATGGTAGGAAACGCCGTCAGCCGTGACCGTGCCGGCGCCCTCGCCGATGTTGAACAGGCCGATCTCGCGCCGCTCCAGGAAATAATGGGTGCCGAAGTTGGCCCACACGTCGATGCCCTTGTCGATGGAGACTTCCTCATGCACCGGCATGCAGCCCAGCGTCACCATACGGTCCACGTGGCTGTAGACCGCGACGACCTCATCCGCCTTGTACAGGCCGGTGATCAGGAACTCGTCGCGCGTTTCCTCCGTGGTGTAACGCTTGAAGTCGCGCTGGTTGCAGGAATAACGGATGTCCATAATGGTTTTCCTCCTAAAATTTCAGCAAGATCGTTCTGAAAACAGCTTGTCTTGCAAAGTTAATTCTATTATAGCGCATTATTTGTTGCTTGGCAAAGAAAAGGCGAGTGTAAAAATGCACAAAAATACATAGTGATATTTGTACAAAACATCCAATGGGAAATAAGGTGAAAATTTTTCACTTTACAAATTAGATATTCTCAACTATAATCGGACATACGCCACGGCCCGCAGCGAAGCGGTCCAAAGCCCGGCCCGCACAGGGCCGGGCTGTACTGTTTGGCGCGACGAAAGGGGAGCAGCCCATGCTGACACTGGACAAGATCTACCACGCAAAATTCATCCTCAAACAGGTGGCTCGCAAGACCGACCTGATCGCGGCGCCCCACCTGTGCCCCGACACCGACCTCTACCTCAAGACCGAGAACCTGCAGGTGACCGGCAGCTTCAAGGTGCGGGGGGCCTACTATAAGATCAGCCAGCTCACGGCGGAGGAGCGGGCCAAAGGCGTCATCGCCTGTTCGGCGGGCAACCACGCCCAGGGCGTGGCGCTGGCGGCCACCCGCATGGGGATCCGCAGCGTGGTCTGCATGCCCGACGGCGCGCCCATCATGAAGGTGGAGAGCACCAAGCGCCTGGGGGCCGAGGTAGAACTGGTCAAGGGCACCTACGACGACGCCCACGACCGGGCGGTGGAACTGCAGCAGCAGACGGGCATGACCTTCATCCACCCCTACGACGACGAACGGGTCATTGCGGGGCAGGGCACCATCGGGCTGGAGATCCTGGACCAGCTGCCCGACGTGGACGCGGTGATCGTGCCGGTGGGCGGCGGGGGGCTGATCTCCGGCGTGGCCTTCGCCATCAAGAGCCTGCGCCCCGAGGTCAAGGTCTACGGCGTGCAGGCGGCGGGGGCCGCCAGCATGGAGCGGGCCTTCCACGCCGGGCAGTACCAGACACTGGACAGGGTGGACACCTTTGCCGACGGCATCGCCGTCAAGACCCCCGGCGAGATCACCTTCCAGATGGCGGAGTCCTATGTGGACGACATCGTGACCGTCAGCGAGGACGAGATCGCCGCGGCCATCCTCTCGCTGATGGAAAACCAGAAGCTGGTGGCCGAGGGCGCGGGCGCCACGCCGGTGGCGGCGGCCCTCTTCGGCAAACTGCCGCTGGCGGGCAAAAAGACCGTCTGCCTGATCTCGGGCGGCAACATCGATGTGAACATCCTCTCCCGGGTCATCACCCGCGGCCTGGTCATGAGCGGCCGCAAGGTGAACCTGATGATCGCCCTGGAGGACAAGCCCGGCCAGCTGACCCGGGTCAGCGACATCATTTCGGCCTGCGGCGCCAACGTGATCAGCGTGCACCACGACCGGGCCGATACCAATATGGCCATCACCAGCTGCTTCCTCAAACTGGGGCTGGAGACCCGCAACATGGCCCAGATCGACGAGATCAAGCAGCGCCTGACCGAGGCGGGCTTCGCCCTGGTGAACGAGCGGGTCTGACGGGCAGCAAAAAAAGGCCGGGGATGCGCCCCGGCCCGGCAGATCTATTTGTTATACGCTGACGCCGCCGGCCAGCATCTCGATGAACTGCTTGGCCACCCGGGGGCTGCGGCCCCCGGCCCGCAGGGCGAAGGCCGCCCCCTTCATGAACAGCTGGTCGCTGGGCATCTGCACGCCGTACTGGCGGGCCAGTTCCAGCAGGATGCCGTCGTAGCGGGCCTTGTCCGGCTGCTGGAAGGTCACGGTCAGCCCGAACCGGGCGGCCAGGCTCATCAGTTCCTGGCGGGTGTCGGCCGCATGCAGGTCGTCGCCGGTGCGGTCGGCCATGGATTCCTTCACCAGATGGCGGCGGTTGCTGGTGGCGTACACCGCCACGTTGTGGCTGCGCCCGCCCACGCTGCCCTCCAGAATGGCTTTCAGCGCCGCGAAGTTGTCGTCGTTGGCGGCAAAGCTCAGGTCGTCGATGAACAGGATGAACTTCAGCGGGTTCTTGGCCAGATCGTCCATCAGGGCGGGAATCTGGTACAGCTGGTTCTTTTTGACCTCGATCAGCCGCAGGCCGTCCCCGGCGAACTCGTTGGCGATGGCCTTGACCGTGCTGGATTTGCCGGTGCCCGCGTCGCCGTACAGCAGCACGTTGTTGGCGGGGCGGCCCTCCAGCAGGGCGCGGGTGTTGGCGATGACCTTCTCCCGCTCCCGCTCATAGCCGGGCAGTTCGCTCAGGCGCTGGGGGTCGGGGTAGCGCACGGGGGTCAGCCGCCCGTCCTCCAGCGTGAACACATGGTACCGGGCAAAGAGGCCGTAGCCCTTGCGGCCCACGGCGGCCCGCCGCGCCTGGTAGGCCGCGTGGTAGTCGGCCTCCGGGTCGGTCTGCCAGCGGGGCAGGTAGTCCGGCGCGCCGTGGAACACCTCGTCCAGCCCGGCCCGGCCCAGCGCCTGCAGGAGATCCAGCTCCTCCGTCAGCGCTTTTTCCAGTACGGGTCCGGCGTCCCCGCCCGCCGCTACCTGCAGGCAGAGGTTCTCATCCTCCAGCAGCAGGTCCAGCAGGGCGCGGGTCCAGTTGGTGCCGCGGCGGAACAGGGCGGCCTCAAAGGCCGCCAGCGCGCCGCCCAGTTCCGGTTCCCCGGCGGCCAGCGCCGCCCGCAGGGCCTGTACCAGAGGCGCGTCCAGCAGGCCGCGGAACACGACCAGCGCGTCCAGGCGCGCTGACCATTCTACACGTTGCATAGTATCGATCCTTTCCCAAGAAACTACTCTCAGTATAAACAACGCCGCATAAAGTTGCAAGATTTTCACAAAAAAACTTGACAACCCTGAGGAAATGCGGTATAGTTTAACACAAATTCCAAAATGCTTGGATGGGAAGTAGTAACGGTCTGAACACGCCATCAGAGAACTGCCGGTTGGTGCAAGGCAGCGGGGCAGGCAGGCCGCGAACTGATCCCGGAGCAGATCCGCTGAAGGCTGCGGCTGGTAGGCGGATACGGGGGCGCCCGTTACTGCGCGGGACTTTGTTGGAAGTCTGGTGAGTGGGGACGCATCGTCCCAATAAGAGTGGTACCGCAGAGCGCTGTTACAGCCTTTGTCTCTTGGGTTCAAGGGGCAAAGGCTGTTTTTTGTGGTACAAAGAGAGCAACATTCGCCCACGGCGATGCCTGAGGCTCATGTTTCCCCCTTTGGATTCCCCTTCGACAAAATTTCCCTCAAAACCGCGCACTCGGCCGGTGGCCTCGCACACAATTTTTAGGGAAATTTCCCTGGATGTGTCGCCGCCGTCGGCACATGTCCGCCGGTGGCGACGGTTTGAAAATTTGGACTTCTATGGAAGAGGGGCGCCAGAGCCCGTATCTGAAAATCACGAGGAGGAGAAGGAAGATGAAACTGAACGGTTCCCAGATCTTTGTGGAGGTCCTGGCCGAGCAGGGCGTGGATACCATTTTCGGGTATCCCGGCGGCGCGGTGCTGAACCTGTACGACGAACTGTATAAAAATTCCGACCGCATCCGCCATATCCTGACCGCCCACGAGCAGGGCGCGGCCCATGCGGCGGACGGCTACGCCCGCGCCACCGGCCGCACCGGCGTGGTGCTGGCCACCAGCGGCCCCGGCGCCACCAACCTGGTCACCGGCATCGCGACCGCCTTCATGGACAGCGTGCCCATGGTGGCGTTCACCGGCAACGTGGCCACCTCGCTGCTGGGGCGGGACAGTTTCCAGGAAGCCTATATCGAGGGCGTGACCATGCCCATCACCAAGCACAACTACACGGTGCGCCGGGTGGAGGAACTGGCCGATACCATGCGGGCCGCCTTCCGCATCGCCCAGAGCGGCCGCAAAGGCCCGGTCCTGGTGGACATCCCCAAGGACGTTACCGCCGATTCCTGCGAATTCACGCCCCAGCCGCCCGAGCCGGTGCGCACCGTCACCCACTTTGACGAGGCCGGTGTGCAGAAGGCCGCGGCGATGATCAACGCGGCCCGGAAACCGCTGGTGGTGTTCGGCGGCGGCGTGCGGGGCGCGGCGGGCTGCCAGCCCCTGCGGGACTTGCTGGCCAAAGCCGAGATCCCGGCCACCTACACCCTGATGGCCGCCGGTGTGCTGGCCTATGGCGAACCGCTGAACCTGGGGCTGCTGGGCATGCACGGCTGCTACACGGCCAACAAGGCGGTGGACGAGGCCGACCTGGTCATCGCCGTGGGCACCCGCTTCTCGGACCGGGTGGCCCTCAAGCCGGATACCTTTGCCCGCAACGCCAAGCGCATCCAGATCGACATCGACCCCAGCGAGATGGGCAAGAACGTGCCCGTCGACCTGGCGCTGGTGGGGGACGCGGCCTATATTTTGCAGGCCATCCTGCCCCATGTGCAGCCCGCGCGGCACACCGCATGGATGGAACAGATCCGCGCCTGGCAGAAGAACGACTACAAGCCGGTGGACAGCGACACCGAGCTCAAACCCCACCAGATGATCGACGAGATCTGCCGCCAGGCCGGACCCGATGCGGTGTATGTCACCGACGTGGGCCAGCACCAGATGTGGGCGGCCCAGTACCTGCACCATACCAAGAGCCGCGGCTTCATCACCAGCGGCGGCCTGGGCACCATGGGCTTCGGCTACGGCGCGTCCATCGGCGCGCAGGTGGGCCTGGGGCCGGACGCCCGGATCATCATGCTCACCGGCGACGGCAGCTTCCATATGAACCTCAATGAAGGCTGCACTGCCGTCAGTTACGGCCTGCCCATCGTCACCGTCATCTTCAACAACCAGGTGCTGGGCATGGTCCGCCAGTGGCAGTCCGCTTTTTACGGCAAGCGCTATTCCAACACCGACCCCCACCGCCGCACCGACTTTGCCAAGGCGGCCGAGGGCTTCGGCGCCAGGGGCTACCGCTGCACCACCCCCGCCGAATTCCGGGCCGCCCTGGCCGACGCGCTGCAGCAGAAAGGCCCTTCGTGGATCGACTGCCGCATCGGCAAGGACGAAAAGGTGCTGCCCATGATCCCCGGCGGCGGCGACATCAACGACATCATCATGGAGTAAAGGAGGGGCCGCGATGCCTACTGTCAAGAAAAATACGGCGGAGGACCGCCGCGTCATCAGCATCCTGGTGGACAACCAGCGCGGCGTGCTGGCCCGGGTCTCCAGCCTGTTCAACCGCCGGGGCTTCAACATCGACAGCCTGACGGTCTCCACCACCAACGACCCCGCCATCAGCCGCATCACCGTCACCACCCACGGCGACGAGAATGCCATCTCCCAGCTGCTGCTGCAGACCGACCGTCTGGAAGTCACCCGCCAGGTCTTTGAACTGGACCCCGACAACAGCCTGCAGCGGGAACTGCTGCTGCTGAAGGTGGCGGCCGACGTGCACAGCCGCGCCGAACTGCGGGAGATCGCCAGCATCTACAAATCCAAGATCATCGACCTCTCGCCCGACAGCATGGTCTTTGAACTGACCGGCCGCCCCAGCAAGATCGACGCCTTCCTGCTGATGTTCCAGGACTATCATATTCTGGAAATGTGCCGCACCGGCGTCACCGCCATCGAGCGCGGCGGCATGCACAAGCACATGCAGAAGCCGGTGCAGGAGGTCAGCGGCATCCAGTACCCCACCTACGGGCCGAAAGCCGGAAAATAAGTCCCGGCCGCCCCGTGCCTTTTGGTTCCCCGCCTTCTGCGCAGCCCTGCAGGGCGTTTGCTTTTCTGCGGCGGCCCGCGCGTCCCGGCGCTGAATAGATCATACGTTGTTTCCCAAGTTCATCACATTGTAAAGGAGTATTTTACCATGGCGATCAACAAGTACTATGATTCCGACTGCAACCTCGGCGTGCTGGACGGCAAGACCGTTGCCGTCATCGGCTTCGGCAGCCAGGGCCACGCCCATTCCGAAAACCTGGCCGAGAGCGGCGTCAATGTCGTCGTCGGCCTGCGCAAAGGTTCCGGCCACTGGGAAAAGGCCGCTGAATTTGCCGCCGCCCACCCCAACTTCCGGGTGATGGAAGTGGAGGAAGCCGCCAAGGCCGGCGACGTGGTCATGATGCTGGTGCCCGACGAACTGTGCGCCGACATCTACAACAAGCAGGTCGCGCCGTATATGACCGAGGGCAAGACGCTGGCTTTCGCCCATGGCTTCAATATCCATTTCAAGACCATCACCCCGCCGAAGAACGTGGACGTCATCATGATCGCCCCCAAGGGCCCCGGCCACATCGTCCGCCGCCTGTACACCGAGGGCGAGGGCTGCCCCAGCCTGATCTGCGTGGAGCAGGATTACACCGGCAAAGCCAAGGAGACCGCCCTGGCGTATGCCTCCGGCATCGGCGCGGGCCGTGCGGGCATCCTGGAGACCACCTTTAAAGAGGAGACCGAGACCGACCTCTTCGGCGAGCAGGCCGTGCTGTGCGGCGGCGTCTGTGAACTCATCAAGGCGGGCTTCGACACGCTGGTGGAAGCCGGTTACGCCCCCGAGATGGCCTACTTCGAGACCTGCCATGAAATGAAGCTGATCGTGGACCTCATCAACGAGGGCGGCTTCAGCAAGATGCGGTACTCCATCTCCAACACCGCCGAGTACGGCGACTACCGCACCGGCAAGCGCCTGATCACCGAGGAGACCCGCAAGGAGATGAAGAGGGTCCTGACCGAGATCCAGGACGGCACCTTCGCCAGCGAGTTCCTCACCGAGATGAACCCCAACGGCGGCCGCAAGACCCACTTCCTGGCGGAGCGCCGCATGCAGTCCGAACATCCCATCGAGAAGGTGGGTGCCGAACTGCGCAGCATGATGAGCTGGCTGAAAAAGTAAGGAGAGTCAAAAGGGGCAACACTCGCCCACGGCAATTGCCTAAGGCTCGTGTTTCCCCTCTTTGGAAAGGCCGGGTTGCGGTGCCCGCATCGTGCGGCGCACCTTGGAGCGGCGCTTGCACTCTGCGACCGCTGCCCCTGCTCCGCCTCGCTGCATCCGCCGCAGGCGGCGCTCGGCTTCACAGCCTTCGACAAAATTTACCCCAAAACCGCGCACTCGGCCCACGGGCCTCGCACACAATTTTGGGGTAAATTTCCCTGTATGTGTCTCCATCGTCGGCACATGTCCGCCGATGGAGACGGTAAAAAAGCTGTCTTTTGCGCCCTGCGCCGGGCCCGGGTATGTGCGTGCCCGGGCCATCCCCGGCGGGACCCCTACAGAAAAACGGAGAGAGAAGTCATGAACAGCGATAATGTGAAAAAAGGCCCGGAACGGGCGCCCAACCGCAGCCTGTTCTACGCCCTGGGCTATACGCCGGAGGAGCTGGAGCGCCCCCTGATCGGCGTGGTGAGCGCCTACAGCGAGATCGTGCCCGGCCATATGAACCTGGACAAGATCGCGGATGCCGTCAAGGCCGGTGTGCGAATGGCCGGCGGCACCCCCATCCTGATGCCCGCCATCGGCGTGTGCGACGGCATCGCCATGGGGCATGTGGGCATGAAGTATTCCCTGGCCAGCCGGGAACTGATCTGCGACAGCGTGGAGACCATGTATATGGCCCACCAGCTGGACGGCCTGGTGCTGGTGCCCAACTGCGACAAGATCGTGCCCGGCATGCTCATGGCCGCCGTGCGTATGGACGTGCCCGCGGTGGTCTGTTCCGGCGGGCCGATGCTGGCGGGCCGCTACGGCGGCGAGGAAGTCAGCCTGTCCAAAATGTTCGAGGCTGTGGGCGCTTACAAAGCGGGCCTCATCGACGGCGAACAGCTGGAGGACTGCACCTGCAACTGCTGCCCGGGCTGCGGTTCCTGCTCCGGCATGTACACGGCCAACAGCATGAACTGCCTGTGCGAAGCCATCGGTATCGCCCTGCCCGGCAACGGCACCATCCCGGCGGTGTACGCCAAGCGGCTGCAGCTGGCCAAACATGCGGGCATGGCGGTCATGGATCTGGTGCGGCGCGGGGTCACCGCGCGCCAGATCGTCAACGAGCGTTCCATCCGCAACGCGCTGACCTGCGATATGGCCCTGGGCTGCTCCACCAACACGGTGCTGCATCTGCTGGCCATCGCCCAGGAGGCGGGCGTGCCCATCGACCTGAAACTTTTCAACGAGATCAGCGCCCAAACCCCCAACCTCTGCCATCTGGCCCCGGCGGGCCCCACCCATATGCCCGACCTGTATGAGGCGGGCGGCATCCCGGCGGTGCAGGCCGAACTGGCCAAGAAGGGCCTGCTGGACCTGGAGGTGCCCACCGTCACCGGCAAGACCCTGGGCGAGAACATCGCCGGGGCCAAGATCCTCGACACAAAGGCCATCCGCCCCATCGACGACCCCTACAGCCCCACCGGCGGGTTGCAGATCCTCTGGGGCAACATCGCCCCCGACGGCTGCGTGGTCAAGCGCAGCGCCGTCGCGCCCGAAATGCAGGTCCACAGCGGCCCGGCCCGCGTGTTCGACAGCGAGGATACCGCCATCGCCGCCATCTACGCGGGGCAGATCCATCCCGGCGACGTGGTGGTCATCCGCTACGAAGGCCCCAAGGGCGGCCCCGGCATGCGGGAGATGCTCAACCCCACCAGCGCCCTGGCGGGCATGAAGCTGGATACCACGGTCGCCCTTATCACCGACGGCCGGTTCTCCGGCGCGTCCCGCGGCGCGGCCATCGGCCACGTCAGCCCCGAGGCGGCTTCCGGCGGGCCCATCGGCCTGATCGAAGAAGGGGATACGATCGAGATCGACATTCCGAACGCCTCCATCCACCTCGCCGTCAGCGACGAGGAACTGGCCCGCCGCAAGGCGGCCTACGTCCAGCCCGAACCCAACGTGAAAACGGGCTGGCTGGCGCGGTATGCACGGCTGGTCACCAGCGCCAACCTGGGCGCGGTGCTGCAGTAAACCGGCCTTTGCCAGACCCTGGCCCGCGGCGAATTGTGCGGTCGCCGCGGGCTTTTTTTGCGCCCCGCGCCGCCGGGGCCCGAAAAAGGGCGAAAAAGTTCTGTTCTTTTGCGGCGGAATCCTGTATAATAATAAAGTACCAGGTACAGAGAAAGTTCAGAACAGAAAACGGGAACAGAAAGGGAGGGCCTTTATGAAATGCAGCTTTTGCGGCGGTGATGTCATCGACGGGCGTTGCCAGGACTGCGGCATGCCTTACGCTACGGAAAAACGCTATTCGCTCCGCAGTGAAGGGGAAAGCGTACATACCCACGATGTGAACGGCGAAAAAGTCCTGCACCGTGTGCGCAAGACCCCCGGCAAGACGCCGTTTTACACCTGCCCGCCGGAAAAACGGGCGCCGCAGCGCCCCAAGGGCAGCTATGCGGCCCGCAAGGAGCAGGAAAACAGGCGGGATTCCAGGCGCAAGATCTACCGTTCGGTGGGCTGGGTCATACTGCTGGTCCTGCTCGTGGAACTGTTCCCGATCTTTTTTGCCTCCTGCTCGGCCTGAGCAGGGCGGCCGCGCTCTTTAAAAACCAGACAAAAAAGGACGGCCGCAGCCGTCCTTTTTTGTTTTTCAGTTCAGCGTCTTGCCAAAGAACTCCAGTTCGGGGCGGATCACCGCCATCAGCGCGTCGAACTGGTCGGGGGTCAGGCTCTGGGCGCCGTCGCTTTTGGCGCGGGCCGGGTCGTTGTGCACCTCGATCATCAGCCCGTCCGCCCCGGCGGCCACCGCAGCCTGGGCCAGCGGCTGCACCATGAAGGCGATGCCCGCCGCGTGGCTGGGGTCGATCACCACCGGCAGGTGGGTCATTTTCTTCAGCATCGGCACGGCGGAAATGTCCAGCGTGTTGCGCATGCTGGGCTCGAACGTGCGGATGCCCCGCTCGCAGAGCACCACGTTGGGGTTGCCCTCGGCCATGATGTACTCGGCGCTCATGACCAGTTCTTCCAGCGTGGAGGAAAGCCCCCGCTTGAGCAGCACCGGCACTTTCAGGCGCCCCACGGCTTTCAGCAGTTCAAAGTTCTGCATGTTCCGCGCGCCGATCTGGATCATATCCACCCCGGCTTCCTCGAACAGCGGGATGTGCTCGTTGTTCATCAGCTCGGTCACGATGGGCTGGCCGGTGGCGGCGCGGGCCTGCTGCAGCAGTTCCAGCCCTTCCGCCCGCAGGCCCTGGAAGCTGTAGGGGCTGGTGCGGGGCTTGAACGCGCCCCCGCGCAGGATGCCGGCCCCGGCCGCCTGCACCCGGCGGGCGATGCCGGTGATCTGTTCGGGGCCTTCCACGCTGCAGGGGCCGGCCATCACGGCAAAGTGGCCGCCGCCGATCCTGTGCCCGCCCACATCCACCACGGTGTCGTCGGGGTGGAATTTGCGGTTGGCTTTCTTGTAAGGCTCGCTGACCCGGCGGCAGGTCTCCACCACCGGGTTGGCCAGCACCCAGCTTTCGGCCAGGGCCTTGGTATCGCCGATCAGGCCCAGAATGTGGGTGTCGCTGCCCACAGAATCGTTGATCTCAAAGCCCATGCCGCGCAGTTCGGCGCAGAAAGCCTGCACCTGGGCGTCGGGGGCGTGCTGCTTCAGTACGATGATCATAGCAAATACTCCTGTCTTTCGTTCTACATCTGTACCGGGATTCTAACACTTTAAAGCGTTAAAGTCAAGGCCTCTTGCGGATTTTTTTTCTCCGGCTTATAATAAAGGCCGAATACGGAATGGGGGAAACTACGATGGCAAAAGAAGCAAAAACCAACGCCATGCGCATGCTGGAACGCGCCAGGATCGCCTATACGGCCCACGAATACCCGCATGAGGAGGGTCAGGCGGTGGATGGCGCCACGGTGGCCCGGCTGACCGGGCAGGACCCGGCGCGGGTGTTCAAAACGCTGGTCACCCAGGGGGCCGACCGCAATTATTATGTGTTCGTGGTGCCGGTGCTGGCGGAACTGGATCTGAAAAAAGCCGCCAAGGCCGCCGGGGTCAAGAGCGTGGCGATGATCCATGTGGCGGACATCAACAAGGTCACCGGGTACATCCGGGGTGGCTGCAGCCCGGTGGGCATGAAGAAGCAGTACGTCACGGTCTTTGACGAGAGCTGCCTGGCCCAGCCCGCGATGCTGGTGTCCGGCGGGCGCATCGGCACCCAGATCGAATGTGCGCCCGCCGACCTGATCCGCGCGGTGCGGGGCAAAACGGCGGCCATCACCCAGGAGCACGGCGCATGATGCGGCTGGACCGTTACCTGGCCGCGCGCACCGGCCTGACCCGCAGCGAAAGCCGCAAGGCCATCGCCAAAGGCCGTGTGGCCGTGGAAGGGGCGGTCTGCCGCAAGGCGGACACCCAGGTGCCCGAGGACGCCGCCATCCTGCTGGACGGCGCGCCGCTGGCCGGGGCCTATCGGAAATTCGTTTACCTGATGCTCAACAAACCGGCGGGCGTGGTCAGCGCCAGCCGGGACAAACGGGATACCACGGTAGTGGACCTGGCGGCGACCGCCTACCCCCGGCGCGCGCTGTTCCCGGCGGGGCGGCTGGACAAGACCAGCACCGGCTTCGTGCTGCTGACCGACGACGGCGCGCTGGCCCATGACCTGCTCTCGCCCGCCCATCATGTGGCCAAGGAATACCTTGTCACGCTGGACACGCCGCTGACCGGGGCCATGCAGGCGGGCTTTGCCGCAGGGGTCACGCTGGCGGACGGACGGCGGCTGGCCCCGGCTGAAGTGGGACCGGCGGGGGCCGACCCCTGCGTGGTGCGGGTCACGCTGCGGCAGGGGGTCTACCACCAGATCAAGCGGATGTTCGGCGTTTTTGGCGCGGGGGTCAACGCCCTGCACCGGCTGTCCATCGGCGGGGTGGCGCTGGACCCGGCGCTGGCCCCCGGCCAATGGCGGGAACTGACGGCGGAGGAACTGGCGCTTTTGCAGGGGCGCGCCCGGTAAAACAGAAAACGCCTTCCTGCCCCGCGGCGGGAAGGTGCAGAGCTTGTCGAGAAACTCGACAAGCTCCAAAAGGGGCAACAGTCGCGCACGGCGGAGCCTGACGCTCCTGTTTCCCCCTTTGGATTACGGGTTGCGGTTCCCGCATCGCGCTGCGCGCCTTGGAGCGGCGATTGCGCTCTGCGACCGCCGCCCCTGCTCCGCCTCGCTGTATCCGCCGCAGGCGGCGCTCGGCTCCACAGCCTTCGACAAAATTTTACGGCAAATCGCGCAATCGGCCTATGGCCTCCTACACAATTTGCCGCAAAATTTCCCTGTATGTGTTGCCAGCGTCGGCACATGTCCGCCGCTGGCAACGGATTTTTAACCTTTTCCGACAATCTGGGTGCCTTCCTGCCCCGCGGCGGGAAGGCGCATTTTTATTGGCTGCGCGCTTTTTTCTGTTCCATGTACGCTTCGATGATCGCCCGTTCGCAGAAGGGCAGCGTCTGGCCGCCGCGCTCCAGCGTCGTCTCGTGCCCTTTGCCGATCACGGCCAGGATGTCGCCGGGCTGGGCGTGGTCCAGGGCGTAGTACAGCGCCTGCCGCCGGTCGGGGATCTCGACGAAAGGCGTGCCGGGGCCGCCCCGGGCCATCCCGGCGCGGATGTCGGCCAGGATGGCTTCCAGCGGTTCGCCGCGGCTGTTGTCCTCGGTCAGGATGCAAAAGTCCGCCAGCCGGGCGCAGGCTTCCCCCATGCCGGACCGCCGCACCCGGCTGCGCCCGCCCCCGCAGCCGAACACCACCACCAGCCGGGACGGATGGTAGGCCCGCAGCGCCCGCAGCAGGCACTCGGCGGCCGCGGCGTTGTGGGCGTAGTCCAGCACCACGGTAAAG
The DNA here is from genome assembly GCA_019116705.1 of Candidatus Gemmiger avistercoris. Classification (GTDB taxonomy): domain Bacteria; phylum Bacillota; class Clostridia; order Oscillospirales; family Ruminococcaceae; genus Gemmiger; species Gemmiger avistercoris. The sequence goes on along the minus strand of DXBF01000013.1, from coordinate 15,622 downwards.
GGGGCGTCCAGCGGCAGCGGCTCTACCCGGCCCGTTACGGCGGCGGCGGCCAGGCCCCGGCGGGCGGCCTCCCGGGGCAGGTCCAGCACCCCGGCGGCGGCCAGGGCGGCCAGGGCGTTGCAGACGCTGAACCGTCCCGGCATGGGCAGTTCGTAACGGGCGGGCGGCCAGCCGGGACCGGCGGCGGTGAAGCTCATACCCAGCCGCCCCGGGGCGCGGTACGGGGCAAGATCCCCCTCGGCCCGCCAGTCCGCGGGGTGGTCGATGCCGTAGGTCACCACCCGGCAGGTATGCAGCCGCAGCAGTTCCGGCGTATGGGGGTCGTCGGCATTCACCACGCCCACCGCGCACCGGCGGAACAGCACGCTTTTCCAGGCGCGGTACTCCGCAAAGCAGGCGTGCTCGCCGGGGCCGATGTGGTCGGGGGAAAGGTTCGTAAAGATGCCCAGGTCGTAGCGGATGCCCCACACCCGGTCCATCTTCAGCCCCAGGCTGGAAACTTCCATCACGCAGGCGTCGCAGCCGTCGTCGGCCATGCGCCGCAGCAGGGCCTGCAGGTCGCTGCTTTCGGGGGTGGTATGGCGCAGGGGCAGGCGGCAGCCCGGCCATTCCGCGCCGTTGGTGCCGATCAGCCCCACCTTGTACCCGGCGGCCGCCAGCACCGCCGCCAGCAGGTGGGCGGTGGTGGTCTTGCCCTTGGTGCCGGTTATGCCGACCATCGTCATGCGGCGGGCCGGTCCGCCGTAAAAGCGCAGGGCCAGTTGGGCCAGCGCCCGGCGGCTGTGGGGCGCCTGGACCACCGGCAGCCCGGCGGGCAGGTCCGGCAGGGGCCGCTCGCAGACGATGCCCGCAGCCCCGGCAGCCGCCGCCCGGGCCGCAAAGTCATGGCCGTCCGCGTGCTGCCCGGGCAGGCAGACGAACAGCGCCCCCGGCGTGGCGCGCCGGGAATCATAGCACAGCCCCCGCACCTCGGTGCGGGGATCGCCCTGCAGCAGCACGCCGTCCTCCACGGCGGGCAGCAGTTCACACAACCTCATGCCGGATCACCCCCAAAGAACTGGTCGTACCAGACAAGAAAACAGTAGATGCAATAGATCTGCCGCCAGTTGTCCTGGCGGCGGTGCAGGTGGCGGGCCAGCAGCCGGTCCAGACGGCGCACGTCGAAAAAGCGGGCGGCGGCCGGACTGTGGAACGCTTCCTGCACACGGGAGGCCCAGACGGGCCGGCGCAGCCAGTCCCGCACCGGCACCGGGAACCCCCGTTTGGGGCGGCGGGCGCTGGCGTCGGGCAGGTGCCGGGCCGCGGCGGCCCGCAGGGCCTTTTTGGTGTGCCGGGCGTCGGCCTTGGCGGCGGCGGGAAGGCGGCGGGCCAGCGCAAAGACTTCCCGGTCCAAAAAGGGCACCCGCAGTTCCAGTCCGTGGGCCATGCTCATCTTGTCGGCTTTGAGCAGGATGTCCCCCGGCAGCCACAGCGAGAGGTCGCACAGCTGCATCCGGGTCACCGTGTCCAGCCCTTCGCTGGCCTGCCAGAGCGGCCGGGCCAGGTCAAAGGGCTGCACGCGGCCGCGGCAGCTGCGCAGCAGGCGGCGCTTTTCCCGCTCGGTCATCAGCGCGGTGTTGCCGTAGTAACGCCGGCAAAGCGGCCGGGCGCGCCGTACCAGGAAGCGCAGCCCCGGCGCGGCGGGCAGCCGCGCGGCCAGTGCCCCCAGCCCCCGGCGCAGGGCGGCGGGCAGGCGGTCATACCAGCGGGCCGTGAAAGGTTCGCGGTAGATGTTGTACCCGGCGAACAGTTCGTCGGCCCCCTCGCCCGAAAGGCAGACTTTGTACTCCCGCGCGGCTTCCTGATTGAGAAAATACAGCGCCACCGCCGCCGCGTCGGCCAGCGGTTCGTCCATGTGGTACTGCACGGCAGGCAGCGCCGCCCAGAATTCCTCCGGCGTGATGTGCCGCACCCGGTGCTCGACGCCCAGGGCGCGGGCCAGCGCCGCCGCCTCGGCAGTCTCGTCGTAGCCGGGTTCGGCGTACCCGATGGTGTAGCAGCGGGCGGGCCGCCCCAGGGCCGTCAGGCAGGCGGAATCCACCCCGCCGGAGAGGAAGCCCGCCACTTCCACGTCGGCGACCTTGTGGGCGGCCACGCTGTCCCGCAAGACCGCGTCGATGGCGCCGTCCCAGCGGCCCGGGGACCGGGCGGGGGCAAGATCCGGGGCCCACCAGCGCCCGGTGCGCAGCCGGCCGCCGCGCCATTCCAGCCAATGGCCGGGCAGCAGCTTTTTCACACCGCAGAAAAAGGTGTCCGCCCCGGGGGAATACTGGCAGCTCAGGTAAAGCTCCAGCTGGGCCGTGTTGAGCCGTTTTTCAAAGGCGGGGTGGTCCAGGAACGCCTTGATCTCGCTGGCGAACAGCAGCGTGCCCTCCGCCGTCTGGCAGTAGTACAGCGGTTTGACGCCGAAGGCGTCCCGGGCGCAGAACAGCGCGCCGTCCTGCCGGTCCCACAGGGCAAAGGCGAACATCCCCCGCAGCCGGGGCAGCAGGCCCCGCCCCCACTGTTCCCAGCCGTGGAGCAGTACCTCGCTGTCCGAGCGGGTGGCAAAGGCGTGCCCGGCGGCAGTCAGTTCCCGGGTCAGGGCCCGGTAGTTGTAGATCTCGCCGTTGAATACCAGCGCCAGCCGCCCGTCCTCGTTGAACATGGGCTGGGGCCCGCCCTCCAGGTCGATGACCGCCAGCCGCCGGTGCCCCAGCGCGGCGGCCCCGTCCAGGAACACCCCCTGGCCGTCGGGGCCGCGGTGGGCGATGCGGCGCAGCATGGCCTGCAGCACCGCGCCGTCCGCGCAGCCTCTGGCGTTGATGAATCCGGCAATTCCACACATGGACGTCCCATCCTTTCCCCATGGCGCTGTCTTATAGTATGCGCAGCCGGGGCGCGGCAACCACAGGTTGCCGGTTTGGCAGGGGCGCTTGCTGTTTTCCTGCCGCCGGATATGGTATACTACAAGCAAAAGGAGGCGGAAGCGATGACCTTGGGGCAGAACATTCAGGCCGCCCGCAAAAACCGCGGCATGAGCCAGGAAGCCCTGGCTGAACAGGTGGGCGTCAGCCGTCAGGCGCTGGGCAAGTGGGAGAAGGACGCCGCCCTGCCCGGCGTGGACAACCTGCAGGCGCTGGCCGGGGCGCTGGGCGTGCGCATGACCGATGCCTCCGGCCAGCTGTGGACCGACGTCCGCGCCCTCGACGAGCGGCCGTAAAAGCGGCCTGCGGGGCAACGGCGGGTTGCTTGGCAGGCCCTGCGGGCCGTGGTACAATACGGCTGAGGTGATACGATATGGAAACCAAGGATGTGATCGCGGCGCTGCGAACGAAAAAAGGATTGTCCCAGGAACAGCTGGCCGAGCGGCTCTATGTGACCCGTCAGGCGGTGTCCCGCTGGGAGACCGGCGAAACGGTGCCCAATACCGAAACGCTCAAGCGGCTTTCGGCGGTGCTGGATGTGTCCATCAACACACTGCTGGGCGCGCCGCGCAAGCTGGTGTGCCAGTGCTGCGGTATGCCGCTGGAGGACGCCGCCATGAGCCGGGAGCCGGACGGGACCTTCAACGAGGCATACTGCAAATGGTGCTATGCGGACGGAAAATTCGTCTACGGCAGCCGGGAGGAACTGACCGAGTTCCTGGCGGGGCATATGTCCAGCGAAGCCTGGCCCCCGGAACAGGTACGCGCCTATCTGGAGGAGATGCTGCCGAAGCTGGACCACTGGAAAGAAACCCCATAAAACGCGTGATCCCGCTGTTCCCCCCGCCGGAACGGCGGGGCTTTCTGTTTTGCGCGCGCATAGCGGGCCCGGTTCTTCATATACTGGGAGGAAGGGGGTGGCGGCGATGGACGGGGTCCTGCCGGTGCTTTTGGGCGGCGACGCCAACGTCTACGGCATGGCGCGCAGCTTTTACGAGGAATGCGGCGTGCGCAGCGTGGCGGTCTGCCGCCGTGCCCTGCCCGCGCTGGCCCACACCCGCCTGCTGCGGCGGGTGGTGGAACAGCCGCGGCTTGACGGGGACGCCGTTTTTGTGCGTACCCTGGCCGAGACCGCCCGCGCCCTGCCTGCGGGGCGGCGTCTGCTGGTCCCCTGCGACGACGGCTATGCGATGCAGCTGGCCCGCTGCCGGACGCAGCTGGGGTCGCTGTACCGCTTTGCCTGCCCGCCGCCGGAAACGGTGGAAAAACTGGGAACAAAGACCGGCTTTGCCGCCGTCTGCGCGGCCGCGGGGCTGCGCACGCCCCAGGGCGTCACCCTGCCTTTCGGCGCGCCGGTGCCGGAACTGCCCTTCGGCGGGCCGGTCATCGTCAAGCCCGCGGACCCCGCCGCCTATCAAAAGTGCCGTTTTGCGGGCCGCCGCAAGGTCTATCTGGCAAAAGACCGGGCGGCGCTGGCCCGGACGGTGGAAGCCGTGGGCCGGGGCGGTTACCGCGGCGCGCTGCTGCTGCAGGAGTACATCCCGGGGCCGGATACCGCCCTGGGCGTGGTCAACGCCTACTGCGGCGCGGACGGCCGGGTGCGCTGGATCGTGCAGGGGCAGGTACTGCTGCAGGAGACTACGCCGGAAGGCGCCGGCAACTACGCCGCGCTGCTCGTCGAACCGGCCCGGCAGGACCGGGCGCTGCTGGACGCGCTGGCCGCTCTGCTGGAGCAAAACGGCTGGCGCGGCTTTGCCAATTTCGACTTCAAGTATGACCGCGCCGGGCAGCCGGTCCTTTTCGAGATGAACCCCCGGCAGGGGCGTTCCTCCTACGCCTGCGCGGCGGCGGGGGCCTCCCTGGCCCGCCCGCTGCTGGAGGACCTGGCCGACCGCCGCCCGGTCACGGCCCCGGCGCTGCGGGCGGCGGTCTGGCACACGGCCCCCTGGGGCGTGGTGCGCCGCTTCTGCCCCGACCGGCGGCTGCTGCGCCGTGCCGCCGCGCTGCGCCGCCGTGGGTGCGGCTGCCGCCATCTGCTGGCGGCGGGGGAGGGACCGGCCCGGTATCTCTGGTATGGGCTGCGGCAGGCCGGATACTGGCGCAAGATGCCGCGCCGCCGCTGACGAACGCCCGCGAAAGGAGGCCCGCCATGTGCGGTCTTGTTGGCTTTACCGAAACCTGGCACGACCCTGCCGAGGCCCGGCGCACGGTGCAGGCCATGGCGGACCAGATCCGCCACCGCGGCCCCGACGGCGAGGGGACTTACGCCGACGTCCGCACGGCGCTGGGGCACCGGCGGCTGTCCATCATCGACCGGGAGGGCGGCGGCCAGCCCATGTTCAACGAGGACGGCCGCCTGGTGGCGGTGTTCAACGGCGAGATCTACAACTACCGCGAACTGACCCGGGAACTGGAACAGGCCGGGCATGTGTTCGCCACCCGCTCGGATACCGAGGTGCTGCTCCACGGCTGGGAACAGTGGGGCGACGCGCTGCCAAAACGGCTGCGGGGCATGTTCGCCTTTGTACTGTGGGACCGCCGCACGGGCACGCTCTTCGGCGCGCGGGACCTGTTCGGCATCAAACCGCTGTACTATTACCGGCGGGGCGGCCTGCTCCTGTTCGGCAGCGAGATCAAGGCCTTCCTGGCCCACCCGGCGTTTGAAAAGCGGCTGAACACCGGGCGCCTGGGGGATTGGCTCAGCATCGAGTACCTGCCCGGCGGCGACACGATGTTCACCGGCGTGCAGGAACTGCTGCCCGGGCATTGCTTCCGCTGGCAGGACGGCGGGCTGGAGGTCTGCCGCTGGGGCGCGCCGCATTTTGCCGCGCAGCGGGGCCGCAGCCTGGGGGACTGGGCGGCGGAGATCGACCGGGCTTTCACCGACAGCGTGGAAGCCCACCGTCTGGCCGATGTGGAGGTGGGGTGTTTCCTCTCCGGCGGGGTGGATTCCAGCCTGACCGCCTGCAAAGCCGCCCGACAGCAGGAAAAACTGCGCTGTTTTTCCGTGGGCTACGCCGAGGCGGACTGCTCGGAACTGCCCGCGGCGCGCACGGCGGCGGCGCAACTGGGCGTTCCCTGTACCGAAACGCTCGTCAACGCCGGGGATTTCTTCGCGGCCAACCGCGCCGTGCAGTGGGCGTTGGACGAACCCATGCCCAACCCCGCGGAAGTGCCCCTCTACTTTTTGTGCCGCAGCGCCCGGCGGCAGGTCAAGGTCGTGCTCTCGGGCGAGGGGGCGGATGAACTGTTCGGCGGGTATCCGCTGTACTGCCAGGGCGTGCATGCCGGGACGTGGCAGCGCCTGCCCCGGGGCGTGCGGCAGCTGGCGGCCTTGGCGCTGCCCGGATGCGCCTTTTTGCAGCGGGGCGCGCAGGACCGCTGGCAGCGCAGCGCCCGGGCCAACTATGTGTTTTCCACCCCGGCGGAGCGGGACCGTTACCTCAGACATCCGCCGGACCATGCCCCGGCGGATTGCTTCCGGCCGTATTTTGACGCCGTGCGGGACCTGGACGAAGCCACCGCCCTGCAATGGGTGGATCTGCAGACCTGGCTGCCCTGTGACATTTTGCGCAAGGCCGACCGTATGAGCATGGCCCACAGCCTGGAACTGCGGGTGCCTTTTCTGGACCGGGAGGTACTGGCGGCGGCGCTGGCGCTGCCCCGTCCGCTGCGCTGCACCCGGCGCAGCGTAAAGGTGGCGCTGCGCGCCGCCGCGGCCCGCAGCCTGCCCGGCGGTCTGGCCCGCCGCCCCAAACGGGGGTTCCCGGTGCCGCTGGCAGCCTGGCTGCGCCAGGAACCGTGGTATTCCCGGGTACGGGAAACACTCACCGGGCCGGTGGCGGAGGAATTTTTCCACACCCGGGCGCTGGCGGAACTGCTGGAAGCCCACCGGGAGGGGCGGGTCAACGCCATGACGAAGATCTGGAGTTTTTACTGCTTCATCGAGTGGTACGAACTCTATTTTGTGGAGCCCTGGCCGCCCCGGCTGCAAAAAATCTGAAAAATCGCGCAAAGGCTCTTGACTTGGCGCCGGCCATCTGCTATAATAACCCACGCAGCATGCCCCTGTGGGCAAGAACCGCGTGCGCCCGTAGCTCAGCTGGAGAGAGCAACTGCCTTCTAAGCAGTGGGCCGGGGGTTCGAGTCCCTTCGGGCGCACTTCGTGGTGCCTATGGCGCAGTTGGTTAGCGCGCCAGATTGTGGCTCTGGAGGCCGAGAGTTCGAATCTCTCTAGGCACCCCACCAAAGACCGTGTAGGCCCAGCCCTGCACGGCCTTTCTTTTTGCAATGGGCCGTCGCCAAGCGGTAAGGCAGAGGACTTTGACTCCTCCACCCGTCGGTTCGAATCCGGCCGGCCCAACCAAAACAGCGTTGCGCGTCGCGCAGCGCTGTTTTTCTTTCACAATCGCCGCCGGCGCGGCGGTTGGCCTCCGACACGCCGCTGCGGTATCGGTGGGCGACTGCTGCCCCCTTTGAGGCAGAATAACGGCCCCGCTTCCGGGCACACTAGACCCGGAGGTGTTTGCATCATGGTCTATCTGGATTGCGCGCAGTACGACTGCTGCCACAACAAGGCGGGCGGCTGCTGCCTGGGCGGTATCAAGGTCCGCCATACGAAGGGCAGCGACGCCGTCTGCGCCAGCTACCGCAACAGCGAGGGGGTCGGCAACGTGGCCACCGACAACGCCCCCGCCGCCGCAGAGACCGAGATCCGCTGCGACGACAAGGGCTGCCGGTACCTGGAAGGGCGCTGCTGCTGCGCCGGACACGTCCATGTGGACGAGGACGGCTGCGGCCCCCGCTGCGCCACCCGCGCGCCAAAACCGAATACGCGCCGGTGAAAAAACAGGGCGCTCCTTGCAGGAGGGGCGCCCTGTTTTACGGTTGCGAAACCCGGCAAATCGTTGTATAATGGGACGGTATAGTAGGTACACTGTGCCTGCCGCAGATTTTTTGTGAAATGAGGCGTTTCTCTTATGCCGGTCCCGCCGATCACGGTGCCCTTTGTTTCTTTCCGCCCCATGGAGCGGGAACTTGACGCCGGCCTGCGCGCCGCCTTTGCGCGCGTGCTGCAAAACAGCTGGTACATCGAAGGCCGCGAGGACGAAGCCTTTGAACAGGCGTTCGCCCGCTACTGCGGCGCATCCTTCTGCGTGGGCTGCGGCAACGGGCTGGACGCGCTGGTGCTGATCCTGAAAGCCCTCGGCATCGGCCCGGGGGACGAGGTCATCGTGCCTTCCAACACCTTCATTGCCACCGTGCTGGCGGTCAGCTATGCGGGCGCTGTGCCGGTGCTGGTGGAGCCGCGGCTGGACACCTACAACATCGACCCCGAACGCATCGAGGCCGCCGTCACCCCGCGCACCAGGGCCATCATCGCCGTGCATCTGTACGGCCAGTGCGCGCAGATGGACGCCATCCGCACCATTGCGGACGCCCACGGGCTGAAAGTCATCGAGGACGCGGCCCAGGCCCACGGCGCCACCTGGCAGGGCCGCCGCGCGGGCAGCCTGGGGGACGCCGCCGGGTTCAGCTTCTACCCGGGCAAGAACCTGGGCGCGCTGGGGGACGCGGGCTGCGTGACCACCAGCGACCCGGACCTGGCCAAAAAAGTCCGGGCCCTGGGCAACTACGGCAGCGATGCCAAATACCACCATATCTACAAAGGGCAGAACTCCCGCCTGGATGAACTGCAGGCCGCTTTCCTGTCGGTCAAGCTGCCCCATCTGGACGCCATGAACGCCGAGCGCCGCCGCATCGCGGCGAGGTACTGCGCCGGGATCGCCAACCCGGCGGTGGTTCTGCCCGCGGTGGCCGAACACTGCGAACATGTGTGGCATATTTTTGCCGTGCGCTGCGCGGCCCGCGATGCGCTGGAAGCCCATCTGGCGGCCCGGGGCGTCGGCACCAACAAGCATTATCCCACGCCGATCCACCTGCAGGGGGCCTACCGGGAACTGGGCATCCCCAAGGGGGCCCTGCCGCTGGCCGAGGAGATCTCGGCCACCGAGTTGAGCCTGCCCATGTACTACGGCATGACCGAAGAACAGGTCCAGGCGGTCATCGACGCGGTCAATTCGTTTAAGGAGTAACCATGCCAAAAGTCGGGATCGTCATCTCCAATTACAACGGCTGGCAGGACACGGTCCAGTGCCTGCAAAGCCTCGAAAAGCAGACTTTCCGGGATTTCGAGATCATCCTGCTGGACGACGCTTCGCCCAACGATTCGGTGGCGCGGCTGCGGGAGCACCTGCCGCCGAACACCGTGTTTCTGCCGCAGGAACAGAATCTGGGCTTTGCGGCGGTGAACAACATCGGCATGCGCCGCGCGCTGGCCGACGGCTGCGAGTGGGCGCTGCTGCTCAACAACGACACGGTGGCGGCGCCGGATTTTCTCGAAACGCTGCTGCGGCAGACCCCCGAGGGCGCGGTGAGCTGCCCCAAGATGCTGTTCCTGGACCCGCCGGACGAGATCTGGTTCGCGGGCGGCGTGCTGGACCGGGCCACCGGCAAGGTGCAGCACCTGGGCGGCCACCAGAAGGACGGTCCGGCTTTTGCCCGGGCCAGACAGGTCAACTTCATCACGTTCTGCTGCGTGCTGCTGCCCCGGGCCGTCATCGAGCAGGTGGGGTACCTGGACGAAACGCTGTTCATGTACTGTGAGGACGTGGATTACTGCATGCGCCTGGGGGATGCGGGCGTACCCCTGTGGTTCCTGCCCGACGCCAGGATCTGGCACAAGGCGGGCGGCAGCGCCGGCGGGATGCTGTCGGTCTATTACATCACCCGCAACACACTGTATCTTACCTGCAAGGGAAAAAGCCGGGCGTATGCGCGGCTGAAAGCGGCGGGCCCGCTGGCCGCCGGGGCGGCGCGCTATGCGCTCACCCGGCTGCTGGGCCGCCGCAAGGGGCGCAGCTACGGGGCTTTCCGCGGCGCGCTGGATTTCTGGCGCGGCCGCATGGGCCGCATGCAGTCCTGATAAACGAGGCAAGGGGGCAAGGCCGTCATGGAAAAACTGCTGACCGTTCTGGTGGCGCAATACCGGCCTGACTCGGCGGCGCTGCGGCGCACGCTGGCTTCCCTTGTGATGCAGGATACCCGGGAGTTTGCGGTGGCGCTGGCCGACGACGGTTCGCCGCAGCCTTATTTTGCAGAAAGCCGGGCCTGGCTGGCCTCCGGCGGCGTCACCGATGTGACGGCCGTTGCCATGGCACAAAACGGCGGTACGGTGCGGAATATTTTGAACGCGGCGCAGGCGGTGCAGACCCGCTGGGTGCTGACCCTCTCGCCGGGGGATTATCTTTACGACGCGGGGACGGTTTCCTGGTGGCTGGAACGGCTGCGGGCCGACGCCCCGCGGGCGGCCTTCGCCAAGCAGGCTTACTATACGCCTGGACCGGCCCCCGCCCCGGCCCCTGGGGAAACGCCCTTTGACCGCGCCCCCTACGACCCGGCGCAGTATGACGGCGGCGCGGTAAAGCGCAACCTGCTGCTCTTTGACGACGGCATCAGCGGCTGCGGTATGGTGTATGAGCGGGATCTGCTGGTGCAGGCGCTGCAAGCGATGGCCGGCCATGTGCGTCTGGCGGAGGATTTCGCTGTGCGGCTCTTTGCCGTGCAGGGCGTCCCCATCCGGCGGTACGACCGGGTGGCCACCTGGTACGAGTACGGCGGCGGCGTGTCCACCGACGGCGCGGCCCGGCAGCGCATGGCGCAGGAATGGCGCGCCATGGTAGAACTGCTGCACCGGCAGTATCCGCGGGACCGCACGGTACGGCTGGCGTATGCGTACTTTTTCAACGACCGGCACAAAAGCCGCCTGGTGCGGGGGCTGGTGGGGCGGCTGATCGTGCCGCAGAACCATCCCTTCAAAAAGGCGCAGCATGCCTGGCAGCCCCCGGTGAACGGCGACGCGGCCAAACTGCGGGCCATCTATGCGGCGGCCGGACGGATGCCGGCGGCAGATCAATGAGAAGGAGCCTCCTGCTTATGCGGAATTTTCTGGACACAGCGGAACAAAAACTGTGCGCTGCCGGGGCCCGGGTGGACCGCCGCCTGCTGGCGGCGGTATCGCTGGCGGCGTTGGCCTGTATGCTGCTGGCCCACGGTTTTGCGTTTGCCAACCTGTTCCCCAACCATGACGGCACGGTCCTTGTATTCGATGCACAGTGGACCATGTATGTGCTGGGCCGCTGGGCGCAGAACCTGTATTTTCCGCTGATCCGCGGCAAGATCGCCGCGCCCTGGCTCATCGGCGCATTCGGTACGCTGTATTTGGCGCTGGCCGGGTACGGCATCGCCCGGCTGCTGGAACTCAAACGCTGGGCGGCGGCCCTGCTGACCGGCCTGCTGGGGTGCTGCGCCAGCGTGACGTCGGTGCTGGCTACTTATACCTATGAGACGGACGCCTATCTGCTGGCTATGCTGCTGGCCTGCGCGGGCGTATGGTGCGCCGAGCGCTGGCGCGGCGTTTGGGGCGTGTGCGGTGCGGCGGTCTGCTTCTGCGGGTGCCTGGCGCTGTACCAAAGCTACATCCAGTTCGCCGTGGGGCTTTTCCTGCTCCTGCTGCTGGGCCGGGCGCTGCGGGGGGCTTCCTGGCGGGAATGGCTGGGCCGCGGCGTGTACGCGCTGGCCTGTCTGGCGGCAGGCGGGGCGCTCTATCTGCTTTCGGTCAGGGTCTCGCTGGCGCTCACCGGCTACCAGCTGGCGGACACCGGCAACGGTCTGGCCCAGCTGACCCGGCTGGGCCCGGCCGCGATCCTGGCGGGGATCCCGGCGGTGTATCAAAACTTTTTTGCCACACTGCTGGGGCCGTCTGGCTGGAATGACCGGGGTATGCGGGTGGCGACGGCTTTGCTGCTGGCGCTCAGCGTGCTGGGGCTGGTACTGCGGTTGCGCGGTAAAAACGTCCGGGCGGCCGTTCAGGCGCTGGCCGCGGTGGCGCTGCTGCCGCTGGGGCTCAATGTGATCTGTCTGCTGACCTCCGGCAACGTGTATATTCTTATGCAGCACGCGCTGTTTCTCGTTTATGCGCTGCCGCTGATGATTTTCTCTGGTGTGACTGCCGTATTTGGCAAAATTCACGGGGGGTATCGATGCTATGTGCATTTCTGATCCTGCGCATGGCGATCTGTTCCAACGGCGCGTATGTATACACCCAGCTGGTCTATGACCAGACCGCGCGGCAGGTGACCGCCATCATGGCAAAGGTGCAGCAGCTTCCCGGTTATGAGGAAGGGCAGACCCCGGTGGTGTTTGCCGGAAGTTTTACCGATTCCGACTTCGCCTACCGGGACCCGGCCTTCAGCCGCTATGCCGAAGGGGACCTGCACCAGGTGAGCTCGGCGCTGACCTATGACGGAACGATCAAGTGGTGGTTCCAGCATGTGATGGGCAGCACAGCCAACGTGGTGGCGGACCAGGCGCAGCTCGACCAGTGGGCGGAAGACCCGCGGGTCCAGGCGATGCCTGCGTACCCGGAGGGGGAGTACTGCGCCATGATCGACGGCACGGCCGTCATTCGGATTTCCTGAAGAAAGGCGGACAAATGATTATTCAGACGATCAGCATGAAAAGTGTCACGGCGGAAGGTATGGGCACGCTCTCGGTCTTTGAGGCCGGGCGGGACGTTCCGTTCGACATCAAGCGCATCTACTATATCCACGGCGCCCCGGCCGGGGTGCAGCGCGGCGGCCATGCCCACAAAGCGCTGCGGCAGGTCCTGTGGTGCCCCTACGGCAGCATTCTGATCCGCCTGGACGACGGCGTGGAAAAGACGGAAGTGTTGCTGGACGACCCGGCCCGGGGCCTGATCGTGGAACACTATATGTGGCGCGAGATGATCTGGCAGCAGGCAGATTCCGTGCTGTGCGTGGCGGCCGACTCCTACTACGACGCCGACGACTACATCCGGGATTACGATGTGTTCAAACGCCTGGTTAAAAGCGGCGGAACGGAGGCGTAAAGGTGCGGGATGTCATGATCCTGTCGGCTGGTGTGACGACCGGTTGGCATTTGGTGCGTGTGGCGCAGCAATATTTCGCAGAAGAGATCCGTCTTCACCTGTGCGATATAAACCCGCGGGAACTGGTCCCGGCGGCCTCTCTGGTAGAAAACTATCATCGGGTGCCGCCTCTGGCGGCGCCGGAGTATAAAGAGACGATCTGCCGCATTTTGAAAGAAAATCGGATTCAGACGATCGTACCGTTGATCGACAAGGATCTGTTCCTTTGGGCGCAGGATGCCCCGGAACTGAGCGCGTTGGATGTGCGATCCACAGCACCGCCGCTGCAGACTCTGCGGCGGCTGAGCGATAAACGGCAGATGTTTAGCTTTTTGTGCAGCCACCATCTGCCGACCCCTGCGCTGGTGGCGCCGGAAGAGCGGGAACCACAGAGGAAGTATGTCGTAAAGGAAAAAGTGGGGTGCGGATCTCACGGACTTCGTTTCGTGAACGGTTCGCAGCCGCTTGCACTGGGCGAAGAGGAACTTCTGCAGGAGAAATGCGACGGGGACGGAGTGGAAGTCACGGCAGAGGTTTTCAATGCTCAGGGGAAGGTAAGGGTCTTCTGCCGGCAACGGGTAGAAACCAAGGCCGGAGTCTGCACTAAGATGATCCCCCTGCAGATCCCGGAAATCGAACGTTATGTCCAGAAGCTGGTAACGTTGCTTCCCTGTCCGGCGGCATTTTGCGTTCAGTTCATGCAGCATCGCGGCTGCTGGAACCTGATCGACTGCAATCTGCGTGTGGGGGCGGGAACCGCGACCGCAACGGCGGCGGGGTTCCAGCTGGTTCGGGCCATGTGGGCGGAAGTCTGCGGCCTACCGGTGCAGGATGAATGGCTGCAGCCCGACCCGACGGTCAAATCGGTCCTGCGGGTCTATGAGGAAGTTGTGGTACGATGACGGTTTTTTGTGATGTGGACGGGACTCTGCTGGACAGCAGCGCCCGCCATGAACAACTGCTTCGGGATCTGCTGCGGGAAGGCTCAATCGCCTGGCCCGACGATGCACCGGAGTATCTGCCCTATAAGGCGGACGGGCACAGCACGCGCGAATGGTTGGAAACAGCCGGCGTGAAGCGACCGGCGGCTGAAAAAGTCGCCGCTGTCTGGCAGGCCCGTATAGAATTACCGGAATACCTGGCAACGGACAGGCCGTATCCAGATGCGATCCCCTTTTTGCAGGCATTGCATCGCTTGAAGGTGCGAGTGATCCTGCTCTCTGCGCGGCAGGACGAAGCGGCGCTGCGAATGACGCTGCAGCACTGGGAACTGCTGTCATTGGTCGATGAGTTACTGGTTGTCCCGCCGCGCTGTGCAGCTGACGAAAAAGCGGCGATCTTGCGCGTACGGGCAGTCGGCGGCGATGTGATGATAGGGGACACAGAGGCAGATATGACGGCGGCGGACCTGGCCGGGATCCGCTGTCTGGTGCTGGATCGGGGATTCCGCAGCCGTCGTTATTGGCGGCAGAGGGGCGTTGCCTCGTTGGAAAATTTACGGGCGGTCTATGTGGCGATCACGGCACCCGACAAGAAGGAGTAGGGAATGCAGAAGCCTAAAGTCAGCGTGTTGATCTCGTTTTATAATCTGGAGCCTTATGTCGACCAGACGCTGGAAAGCGTGCTGGCGCAAAAGACGGATTTTCCCGTGGAAGTGCTGTGCGCCGACGACGGGTCCGACGACGGCACCATCGAAAAGCTGCGCGCCTGGGAACAGAAACGCCCCGATTCGGTGCGGGTATTCGTGATGGACCGCACCCCCGGCGCCAAATATGAAGCGAACGAGCGTATCCGGCGGATGAACGCCATCCGCGGCCGCCTGTTCTATGAGGCCAAAGGTGAGTATGTCTGCTACCTGGACGGCGACGATTTTTATACCGACGAGCACAAACTGCAGAAACAGGCCGACATTCTGGACGCCGACACCGGACACCGTTACATCGGCTGCGGGCATAACGGCTGTTATTACTGGGAAAGCACAGGGGAGGTCAGACCCATTGAACGGCCACTGCGGGAATGTTCCCTGACGGCAAAGGAGTACTGGAGCTTCCTGTATGTGCATACCAACGCCATGATGTTCCGCAACATCGGCCTGCAGGGGATCGACCCCTATGCCAGTGGGATCCCGATCATCGACAATCCGCTGACGTTTCAGTTCCTGCCGTATGGGGATATCTATTACCTGCCGGACTGCATGTTCAACTACCGCCAGATGGAGGGCAGCACCTACCATCGCCGCAGCCCGTATCAGAACGATATCCTTACGGCGCTGATCCTCTATGAACAGCGCACGATTACCCGGAAATTTGACGCGGCCGGTCTGGTGCGTTTCCTGCGGGAGTATCAGTCTCTGTTTGCCGCCCGCAGGAACCCGCAGCTGACCGAGGAAGCCCAGACCTATATGGAAAATATCCGCGCCTACCATGCGGGGCGGCTGCGCCGGATCGTCAACTATAACCGGGAACCGCTGGCCGCGCGCCTGTGGTGCGAAATCGAAAATCCCGTATGGTTTTTCGCTGCCAAAGTCTGCCGCCATTTTATCTGGAAACCGAAAGTACGCGCCCTGCTGGAAGAAGCGCGGCGCAAACAGGAACAGGCGGTCTGAAGGGGGACGCAGCTATGGAAGACATGCATGAACTGACGGCGGAACAGCAGGCGGAACTGCTGC
>DXBF01000012.1 GCA_019116705.1 Candidatus Gemmiger avistercoris | reverse complement strand
CCGCTTGGGCCGTAACTACATCGAGGTCGGCAGGCTGACCGAGGAATTTTTCCCGGAGCATGACATTCGCCTGGTGGCGGTATCCGATAACATCGACACCGCCGAGGGCGAGAATGAGTTGGCACCGATCCGCAACCTGTTCAATGAGTGGTACGCCCGCGACATCAGCAAGAAGCGGCGTATCAGCAACAAAATCAAGGGAAATGCGGGTGAGCCAATGGGCCAGCCTCCCTACGGTTACATCAAAGACCCCGACAATCCGAAGCGTTGGATCGTGGACGATGAAGCCGCCCAGGTGGTTCGGCGGATTTACAGCATGACCCTGGAGGGTTACGGAACGGAGCAGATTGCAGCCCAGCTTGAAAAGGACGAAATCCTTACCCCGCGTGCCTATTGGCTAAAGAAGGGCATCAAGCGGCCCGGAAAGGGCAAGCAGCAGCCCGCTACCAAGTGGAACAGTTCCACCGTGACCAAAATCCTGTCTTTGCAGGAGTATTGCGGCGACATTCTCAACTTCAAGACCTATTCTAAATCCTACAAGAACAAAAAGAGGTTGGAGAATGACCGTGAAAATTGGGTCATCTTCAAGGACGTTCACGAGCCGATCATCGAACGGTCCATATTTGAGCAGGTACAGCAGAAGCGGGGAAAAATTCGCAAGCGCCGCACCAACGAAGGCGAGCACAACATGTTCTCCGGTCTGCTGGTCTGTGCCGACTGCGGCAGTAATCTTCATTTCCACTTCAATCAGGGAAACCCGGAGATCAAGTATTTCAACTGCTCCAACTATAAGGGAAACCGTGGGAGCTGTACTTCCACCCACTATGTCCGAGTGGATTTTCTGGAACAGGTGGTGCTTGGTGAAATCCGTCGTCTGACGAAGTTCGCTAGTCTCTATGAGGACGAATTTCTGAAAGCAGTGATCGGGCACTCCCAGCAAGCGGCGGAGACCGACCGCAAGCTGAAGGAGAAGGAATTGAAGGCTCTGCTTGCCCGTGACGAGGAACTGGACGGGCTGTTTGAACGCATCTATGAGGACAATGTTTCCGGCAAACTCTCCGACGACCGTTTTGCGAAAATGTCCAGACGGTATGAGGACGAGCAAAAGGAACTGGCGGAGAAAATCAAAAAGCTCCGCTCCGAAATCGAGAAGCAGAGCAGCCAGGCTATGACCACGGATATGTTCATCTCTTTGGTGCGAAAGTATACCCGCGCACGCAAGCTCACGCCCCGGATGCTCAACGAATTGGTTGAGAAGATCGAGGTTTACAATGCGGAGAAAATTGATGGTGTGTGGGAGCAGCGGCTTCGCATCCACTATAACTGCGTGGGAGAAATCACAATCCCTAAAATGCTGCCCCTGCCCATCCCTGATGTGACCGTCAATACCCGGAAGGGTGTGTTCGTCAACTACACCCCTGCCGAAATCGCCGGATGAAAACAACAAAAAAAGACGAGTGTTCTTACAGCTTTTCAAATGCTATAAGAACACTCGCCATGGTGCGGATGAAGGGATTTGAACCCACACTCTTTTAAGGGAACTAGAACCTGAATCTAGCGCGTCTGCCAGTTCCGCCACATCCGCATGTTTTGTTGTGTCCCCGGTGACCCGGGCGACGTGTATTATTATAGCCATCCGGGTACAAAATGTCAAGCACTTTTTTCAAAAAAAATCAAAAAAATTGGAAAGCGGCCTGTATCCGCCGCAAACCATCGTTTCACCGCGTTTTTCGCTTCATTCTTGCTTTTGCGCGCCAATTTGCTATAATAAAGAGGTAGCCCCCGTAGAGCCGGGTACGCTTCCCATTCTGCTGATCGGCGGCAGAATGAACGCCAAGGCCGCAGTCCGGGTCGTTTGCGGGGCTTATAAAGAAAAGTATGGAGGTGCAAAAACATGTGGACCCGTTCCCTTTTAAAGGAAAATGCCAAGCAGGCCCTGCGCGGGCGGTACTGGCGCTGTTTCGTTGTATGCCTGATCGTATCGCTGCTGGGCGGTGGTTTTGCTTCCTACCCGGGCGTCACTTTTGAGTATACTGTCAGCCAACGTTCGTTGGAAAGCTGGCTTTCCCGGTTTCCCCTGGAGCTTTTGCTGACCCTGCTGTGGGTCACGATCATCGTCAGCGTACTTGCCATCCTCTGGAGTATCTTCCTCTCCTCGGTGCTGGCGGTGGGCGGCTATCGGTATTTTATGGAGAACCGCCAGGGCGGTTCCCCCATCGATACCATCTTTACAGTCTTCCGGCGTCCGTACCTGAACGTGGTCAAGGTGCAGTTCCTGACAACGCTGAAGATCCTGGGCGGCTGCCTGCTCCTTGTCATCCCCGGCATATACTGGAGTTTCTGCTATGTGCTGGTCCCCTACCTGCTGGCGGAAAACCCCTACCTGACCACCCGGCGTGCCATGGAGTTGAGCCAGCAGATGATGGACGGCGAAAAATGGTCCTATTTTGTGCTGCGCCTGTCCTTCATCGGCTGGGGCCTGCTCTGCCTGCTGACTTTTGGCATCGGCAACTACTTCCTGGCCCCCTACATCCAGGCCACCATGGCCGAGTTCTATGCCGCCATGCGCGCCAAGGCGCTGTCCGCAGGGTTCAGCACCACCGAAGAACTGGGCGGTTTTGTGCGCCACGATTCCGGCAGTTTCTGATCCGTTCGACCGCCCCGGCCGCCGCCGGGGCTTTTTTGTGCCGGTCCAAAGCGCCTTTGCCGGAATGCAGGCAGTCTGTTTCAGGGCCTTTTTGCCGTTTGCAGCTTGTTCCTGCCGGTCCGGGCGGATTCCCGTACAAAAAATATTGCGGCAATCGCTTGACAACGTTTGTGTAACTTGCTATAATAGCCCATGCAGTCAAACGACTGCCTTGGAAAGATGGCTGAGCTGGTCTAAGGCGCACGACTGGAAATCGTGTAGGGCCCCTAAAGCCCTCGAGGGTTCGAATCCCTCTCTTTCCGCCATAAAAAGCACCTGCTGCGGCAGGTGCTTTTTATTTTGCCTTTTGCACCCCGCCGCGGCGGTACGCCGTGGGCGTCGCCTGGCGGCACGCCCGGAAGACCCGCGTAAAATAGCTCACATCGTCAAAGCCGCAGTCCGCCGCCACCTGGGCCACCGGCAGGTCGGTGCCGCTGAGCAGCTCGGCCGCGCGGCGCAGGCGGCAGTCCCGCAGATATTGGGCCGGGGTCCGGCCGATGGTGCGGCGGAAGCAGCGCAGACACTCACTGGGGCTGACGGCGGCGCTGCGGGCGATATCCGCCACCGTCAAGGGCTCGGCAAAATGGCTGTGGACGAAGGCCAGCATCGTCTTGATGCGCTCACTGTCCCGCAGGGCCCGACCTTCCTCCGATCCATGCGGGACCGCCTGCCGGTAATCCAGCAGCAGCGCCACCAGTTCCGAAAGCGAGGCCCGCACGGCCAGTTCAAAATGCGGCCCCTCCCCGGCGCAGGCCTGCCACGCACGTTCGATCATTTCCAGCGCCGGACGCCGGGCAGGATCGCCGCCCGAAAGATAAAAATTGGTCTGATCCGGGGCATGCATCAGCGGCAGCAGGTACGCCTGGTAGAACACACTGTCGAGGCTGCCGCCCACCAGCCGCGGGTGGAACACCAGGGAATGAAGGCGGCAGGGGCCTTCTTCTGCCGCGCGGGCCGCATGCAGCACGCCGGTGTTGACAAAAAAGCCGTCCCCCGTATGCAGCGTGCAGGTCTGGCTGCCGATGGTCACCGCCACGCTGCCTTCGGAGACCACCGCGGCTTCCAGTTCCTCGTGCCAGTGCCAGACCACCTCGCCCCGGCACAAATCGTCATGGTAGCACCCGACCGGGAACGCGCCGGTTCCGTGGGCCAGCAGTTCCCGGTTGGTACCGTCCACGGTGGTGTTGCATGGAGACAGCATAGGACCTTCCCCTTCCGTTTGGCTGAAAATGTGATAGAAAACAGCTGAAAATATACTGGTGCAGTACACCTTCCGCTGATAAAATGATACCATTGAAACAGGAGGAATACAAGATGATACATCTTCTTTTGGCGATCATTTACCTTGCCTTCATCAGCCTGGGCCTGCCGGACGCCGTGCTGGGCGCAGCCTGGCCCAGCATTTACCCCCAATTCGGGGTCCCCGTCTCCTACATGGGCGTGGTCTCCATGATCATCGCTTTCGGCACCGTGGTCTCCAGCCTGCAGAGCGACCGGCTGATCCGCGCGCTGGGCACCGGCAAAGTCACGGCCATCAGCGTAGGCATGACGGCGGCGGCACTGTTCGGCTTTTCCATCAGCAGCGCTTTCTGGCAGCTCTGCCTGTGGGCAGTGCCATACGGGCTGGGCGCGGGCAGCGTGGACGCCGCGCTGAACAACTATGTGGCGCTGCACTACAAAAGCCGCCACATGAGCTGGCTGCACTGCATGTGGGGCATCGGCGCGGCGTCAGGCCCCGCCATCATGGGCTGGGTGCTCACCGGCGGGCAAAGCTGGCAGAACGGTTACCGCATCGTTTCCCTTTTGCAGGCGGCGCTGACGGTCCTTCTGCTCCTCACGCTGCCGCTGTGGAAACGGCCCGCCGCGGCGCAGGACGCCGCAGGGTCCGCGCCGCTGACCCTGCGGCAAGTGGTGCACATTCCCGGCGCCAAGGAGATCATGATCTGCTTTTTCTGCTACAGCGCCGTGGAGCAGACCACCGGCCTGTGGGCCAGCAGTTATCTGACCCTCTGCCGCGGCGTATCCGCTGAGACGGCGGCCAGTTTTGCCAGCCTGTTCTACCTGGGCATCACGGCCGGACGGGCGGTGTGCGGCTTCCTGACACTGAAATTCAGCGACGCCCGGATGATCCGCATGGGTCTGGGGTTCATCGCCGCGGGCGTCCTGGCGCTGGCCCTGCCCGGTCCGCAGTGGCTGGCCCTGGCCGGGTTTGTGCTGGTAGGGCTGGGCTGCGCGCCCATCTACCCCAGCATCATCCATTCCACGCCGGAGCATTTTGGCGCGGCCCGTTCCCAGGCCATGATCGGCGTGCAGATGGCCAGCGCCTATGTGGGCACCTGCCTGATGCCGCCGCTGTTCGGCCTGATCGCCAACCATATTTCGGCGGCGCTGCTGCCGGTCTGGCTGCTGGCGCTGCTGGGGCTGATGACCTGGATGCATGAACAGCTGAACCGTCGGGCCGTGCCCCACACGGCCTGACCTTCCCGGAAGGAGGCGTTCCCGATGCTGGCTGATTACCATGTGCACACCCAATACAGCGACGATTCTGTGTATCCCATGGAGGAAGTGGTGCTGGACGCCATCGACTTGGGGCTGGACGCACTGTGCTTTACCGACCACGTGGACTACGGCGTCAAACGGGACTGGGACGACCCCCGCGGGGTCCCTGTACCGTCCCGGCGGCCACCTGCGGAGCCTTCGGGACGCCAGAAGTAGACGCTGCGGAACTTTTCGGCCTGGGAGATGATGTCGCGGATCGCGTTAATAGTGGTAGTCATTTTTTATCCTCCTGTTTTTTGTTCCGCCTCCCCAGATTGCAACCGCCGGGGCTGTTGTCCCGGCCTCCTCTGGTTGGCGGAGGCGTTTTGCTTTCGTTGTCTGCATTATCGCATGATTCATGCCAGCTGTCAAGCATGTTTCATGCGATTTGTAGGACTGCACAAAAAACATGATTCATGCTTGTGCATTTTTTGGCATGACACATGCAAGCAAAGCATGGTATACTTACTGTGAGGAGGTGCAAGCCGTGGACATGAAAAAGAAGTATGAAACGAACAACCGTTATTTGTCCAAATTCAAGACTATATCTGTAAGAGTTCCGCTTGATAGGTGGGACGGGCTGCAATCTGCTGCCAATCAAGACGGGAAGAGCGCAAGCGGGTACATTTTGGACGCAGTTCTGGAAAAGATGGACAAAACAACCACGAAATAGAGCTTTTTTCTTGACAACTTAACAGAAAAACGGTATAATTAGTACAGTTAAAAGTGCAAAAAGAACGCGGGTACGGAGAAACCCGCAGGAAACAAAAATACAAAGAGCGCTTGCTGGCGGGATGCTGGCGGGCGCTCTTTTTGTGTAAGGGGGTGAGCAGATGGACAAGCGGCAAGAGGGCGTAGAGAGAGCGAAGCCTTCATCGACGAGAACACCCTCAACGTCAACATCGTCCGGCTGCGCAAAAAGCTGCGGGAGATCGGCCTGCCGGAGTATCTGGAGACCCGCCGGGGCCTGGGGTACTGCGTATGAGAGCGGTGGATTATCTGGCAGACCGGGCCTTTGCCCTCGCCTGCTTTGCCGCAGCCGAAGCGCTGGTCTTTGGGCTGCTGTGGTTGGTGGAAGTGCCCCTTGTGTTCATCCTGTTTGCCGGGGGCATCTTTCTTGCGGCTTTCGCGGCGGCGCTGCTGCGGGACTTTTTCCGCAAACGCCGCTACTACGGGCGGCTGCTGGCGCTGCTGGACCAGATGGACGAAAAAACGCTGCTGATGGAAGCCGCCGGACGCCCCGCGTTCCCGGAGGCGCGGGTCGTGGCGCACATTTTGCAATGCAACGGCAAATACCTGAACGACCAGCTGGCCGAACAGGAACGGCAGAGCCGGGAATACCGGGAATTCCTGGACGCCTGGGTGCACGAGATCAAAACGCCCATCGCTGCGGCCCGCCTGATCGTGGAGAACGACAAGAACCCCACCACACTGAAGCTGGACGGCGAACTGCGCCGCATCGACGCCTTGGTGGAACTGGTGCTGTACTACGCCCGCAGCGGCGATGTGGAGAAGGATTTCCGGGTGGAGTCCACCACCCTGCAGGCGCTGGTACACGCGGCGCTCAAAGCCTGTTCCCGGCCCATCATCCAGGCGGGCGGCCAGGTGCAGACGGACGGGCTGGACGTGCCTGTCTGCGCGGACCGCAAAAGCTGCGTTTTCATCCTGGGGCAGATCTTGACCAACGCCGTCAAATACCGGCAGGGCGCGCTGCGCCTGGAAATTTCCGGCAAAGCGGAGCGCAACCGCGCGCTGCTTACGATCCGCGACAACGGTACCGGCATCGACGCGGCGGACCTGCCCCGCGTCTTTGACAAGGGCTTCACCGGGCAGAACGGGCGGCGTTTCCCCCATTCCACGGGGATCGGGCTGTATCTGTGCCGGGAACTGTGCCGCAAGATGAATATGGAGATCGCCATCGACAGTGAAAAGGGCCGCGGCACCGCGGTGACGCTGGCCTTCCCCACCGAGAGCATGCTGCAGGGCGCGGGCCTTTGACCCGCGCCCTTTTGCGTACCTTACGGCTTTGTAAGGGAAACGTAAGGCAAACGCATGGCAGGACGCCCGCGGATGTGGTATCGTAAAGGCACCCGGGAACATTGGCAAAGGAGCTGAACTGTATGAGCGATCCGATCCTGCGGGTGGAGGACATCCAAAAATACTACGGCAACAAAGGCAGCCTGACCAAAGCGGTGGACCATATTTCGTTCACCGTGGGAAAAGGCGAGTTCCTGGGGATCATGGGACCCTCGGGGTCCGGCAAGACCACCCTGCTGAACTGCATTTCCACCATCGACACGGTATCCAGCGGCCACATCTTCATCGACGGCCGGGACGTGACCGCCCTGCACGGCGGGAAACTGGCCGATTTCCGGGGCCGCAGGCTGGGCTTCATCTTCCAGGATTTCAACCTGCTGGACACCCTGACCGCCCGCGAGAATATCGCGCTGGCCCTCTCCATCGCCGGGGAGAAGCCCGCCGCCATCCGAAAGCGCGTGCAGGAGACGGCCGCCGCGCTGAACATCACCGACGTGCTGGACAAGTACCCCTACCAGATGTCGGGCGGGCAGCAGCAGCGCATCGCGGCGGCCCGCGCCGTCATCACCGACCCGGCCATGGTGCTGGCCGACGAACCCACCGGCGCGCTGGACTCCCACTCGGCGCGGATGCTGCTGACGATGCTGACCGAACTGAACCGGCGGCTGGAAGCTACCATCCTGATGGTCACACACGACGCATTCTCCGCCAGTTACTGCCGCCGCATCCTGTTCATCAAGGACGGCAGGCTGTTCCATGAACTGAACCGCGGCGGCGCGGGCCGGAAAGAGTTTTTTGCCCGCATCCTGGAAGTGGTGTCCGCGCTGGGAGGTGAGCAGAGTGATCTCCTGTAAGCTGATCCTCAAAAACGTACGCAAGAACATGCAGGACTACCGCATTTATTTCCTGACACTGGCGCTGGCGGTCAGCCTGTTCTACGCCTTCAACTCCCTCTCCGACCAGCCCGCTTTTACCGAGATGAGCATGACCCGCGCGCTGCTCTACGACCAATTGGACCAGCTGCTGGGGGTACTGTCGGTCGCGCTCGCCTTCGTGCTGGGGTTCCTCATCCTCTATGCCAACCAGTTCCTGCTGCGGCGGCGCAAAAAGGAACTGGGGCTTTACCGGCTGCTCGGCATGCGCCCGGGGCGCATCGCCGGCGTCTTCGCCGCAGAGACACTCTGCATCGGCGCTGCCGCACTGGCCGCCGGGCTGGCGCTGGGGTTCGTCTTGTCCCAGGGCGTTTCCCTGGCGGCGCTCCGCCTTTTTGCCGTGGACCTGGCGCGGTTCCGGCCGGTGTTCTCCCCCGCCGCGCTGCGGCAGACGGCCCTCTGCTTTGCGGTGATCTTCGGCGTCGTCATGGTTTGCAATGTCTGGACCGTCTCCCGCGTGAAGCTCATCGACCTGCTGACCGCCGGGCGGCAGAACGAACAGATGGCCACCGGGCGGCGCGCGCTGCCCGCGGCAGCCTTTCTGCTGGCCCTGGGCTGCATCGGCACGGCCTGGGTGCTGTTTGACCGCAACGGGCTGCTTCCCTCCCGGGAAGACCACAGCTTCGAGATCGCTGCTGCGGCGCTGGCGGCGGGCACTGTTTTGCTGTTTTACTCGCTGGCGGCGGTGTTCCTGCGCGCAGCCCGGGCGCGCCCCTCCTTTTATCTGCGCGGGCTCAACGCCTTCGTGGTGCGGCAGATCGGCAGCCGCATCCGCACCAACTACCGGCTGATGGCGGTCATCTGCGGGCTGCTCACCGTGACGATCTGCGCGGTGTCCATCGGCACGAGCACCGCCCTTGCCATGAACGACCTGGCCCGCTCCTCCACGCCCTATGACCTGAACGTGCTCTGCGACACAGACCGGGACGGCGACGGCAGCATTGCCGATTACCTGGCCTCCCGCGGCGTGCCCATGGCGGATTACGCCGCCGCCATGGAGCAGATCAGCCTGTACATGGCGGACTTCACCTATGGGACGTGGTTTTCCGGGCAGCAGTTGGAACTGTGGGCGATGGACGCAGCGCTGTCGGAATGTGAGGTCAACGTGGTCACCGTGAGCGACTTCAACCGCGCGCTGGCCCTGCAGGGCAAAGCCCCCGTCACGCTGGGCGAAGGGCAGTACCTGGTGAACTGCAACTACAAAGGCACCTACGCCTACGTGGAGCAGGCGCTGCAGGACCATGCCGAACTGACGGTGAACGGCTTCGTTTTGCAGCGGGCCGGCACGCAGGTGCTGCAGGAGACCTTTTTTATGACCCAGATGGGCAACAACGACCGCAGCACGCTGATCGTGCCTGACCGGGTCGCGGCGGGCCTTGCCAAAGACCTGAACGTTCTGCTGGTGCAGTACCGGGCGGACACCGACCCCGACGAAGTCCTGCAGAAGATGATCCCCATCGGCCTGGATGACGCGCACAGCTACCGCTACACCGAGAAAGCCATGATGTACGACATGTTCTACGGCGTGAACGCGCTGGTTACGTTTCTGTGCTGCTATGCAGGGCTGGTCTTTCTTTTGATCTGCGCGGCGCTGCTGGCGCTGAAGCAGCTGACCGAGACCGCCGACAACCTGTACCGCTACGGCCTGCTGCAAAAGCTGGGCGCGCCGCGCCGGCAGATCGACCGCGCGCTGTTCGCCCAGACGGCGGCGTTCTTCGCCGTTCCCCTGCTGGTGGCCGGGCTGTACTCGGCGCTGCTGGTGCGAAAAGGCATGGAACTGGTGGAGGGCTTCATGAATCTGCCCATCGCCACGAACATCGGGTTCACCCTCCTGCTGTTCCTGGCCGTTTACGGGAGTTATTTTCTGGCTACCTTCCTCTCCTGCCGCCAGATGACGGCGGAACCGGCGGTTCGGCCCGAGTAGCGTCCTGTGTTTGCGCCTTCCCAAGCGGGAGCAGATCTGCTATACTGGGACCGGGACCCCTTGAGGGGTTGCCTTCCACAAGCGAAAGGGCGCCGCGCGGCGAAGCCCCCGCTTTTCCGATGTATCTGCCGCCCGAACAGGAACGAACGGAGGTTCTGTATGAAAAGCATGATCGTCTACGGCAGCGAGTACGGCACGACCCGCCGCTATGCGGAAAGCCTCTCCCGGCAGACCGGCATACCGGCCGCCGACTATAAAGAACTGAAGGATCTGGCCGGCTGCGGGCTCATCATCCATCTGGGCGGCCTGTATGCGGGCGGCGTCAAAGGGCTGAAACGGACCGTAAAGCTGCTGCCCCCCGGCGCGCGGCTCATTCTGGTCACCGTGGGGCTGGCCGATGTAACGGACCCGGAAAACATCCGCAACATCCAGACTTCGGTCCAGCGGCAGCTGCCTGCGCCGCTGTGGAAAAATACGCAGCTGTTCCATCTTCGGGGCGGCATCGACTACGGGAAACTGCATTTTGCCCACAAAACCATGATGACGCTTTTGTGCAATCAGGCCAAACGCATCCCCGAAGAGAAACGGACGGCCGAGGTGCGCGCCATGATCGAGACCTTCAATGCGAAGGTGGATTTTGTGGATCTGGACGCGCTGGCTCCCGTTCAGGAAGCCATCCGCACGGCCCTGCCGTAAAAACGGCCTCTGCGGGGAACAAGGCGGCCCCCGGCCGCCGTACCCGCCGGGAGCGCCTGCGGACAGGCTCCCGTTTCACCCCGCTTTCTGCCCGGCGTGCGCCCCCGCGGCGCACGCCGGGCTTTCTGTGTTTTTGCCTGCCTTACAAATCCGTAAGGTCCGCAGGGCGGCAGGTATGGTATACTGGAAAAAAAGACCGGGAGGGGTTTGCTATGCCAAACTTGTTGCTGCTGGAGGACGACCTCAGCCTGATCGACGGGCTGACCTATTCATTGAAGCAGAACGGCTTCACGGTGGATGTGGTGCGCACCGTGGCCCAGGCCAGGGAGCGTCTGGACGGGCCTGCGCGGTACGACCTGCTGCTTTTGGACGTGACGCTGCCGGACGGCAGCGGCTTTGCGGTATGCGAGGCGGTGCGCCGCCGGGACGCGGGCATTCCCATCCTGTTTCTGACGGCCTCCGATGAGGAGGTCAGCATCATCCGCGGGCTGGACGCGGGCGGCGACGACTACCTGACCAAACCGTTCCGCTTGGGGGAGCTGTGCTCCCGCATCCGGGCGCTGCTGCGGCGCAGCGGGCGTGCCGCCGCGGCGCCCGGCAGCCTTGCGTCCGGGCCGGTGCGCATCGACCTGGCGGCCAGCCGCGTGTTTCTGCACGGTATGCCGCTGGAAGTCACCGGCATGGAATACCGGCTGCTGTGCCTGTTTTTGCAGAACGCGGGGCTGACGCTGCCCCGCCAGCGCATCATGGACGTGCTGTGGGACGGCAGCGGCGACTTTGTGGACGACAATACCCTGTCGGTCTACATCCGCCGCCTGCGGGAGAAGATCGAGCCCGACCCCTCCCGCCCGGTGTACCTGGTGACGGTCCGGGGCTTCGGCTACCAGTGGAGGAGGGACGCGCCATGAATTTTCTGCGTGAAAAACAATCCTGCCGGTATTTCCTGTTCCTGCTGGGGACCGGGCTGCTGCTGATGCTGGCGGCGCTGGGGCTGTGCTTCCTGCACGCCGCCGAGGTGCAGCAGGTCCTGCTGGAACGGGAGCGCACCGTGACCGCCGCCCTGCTGGACCAGGGCGTGCCGGGGCCGGTCCTTGCCGCCGCGCTGCAGAATACCGCGCCTTCGGCCAAGGGGGACGCCCTGCTGGCCCGTGCAGGCCGCACCGAACAGACCCCGCTGCCGCTGCTGGCGCTGCCCGCCCAAAGCACGCTGCGCTTCGGCGGGGCGGCCCTGGGCGGTGCCGCCCTGTTCGCACTGGCAGTCACGGCCGGTTCGGCCCTGTGGCTGCGCCGCCGGGAACGGCTGTACCAGAACGTGATCGACACAGTGGCCGAATATTCCGAGGGGAAGTTCCAGCGCCACCTGCCCCAGAACGAGAACGGCACCCTGTACCAGATGTTCGGCGGCATCGAGGAACTGGCCATGGCGCTGCAGTCCAAAAACGAGAGCGAGCAGGCGTCCAAAGCCTTTCTGCGGGACATGATCTCGGACATTTCCCACCAGCTGAAAACGCCGCTGGCGGCCCTGGGCCTGTATACCGAGATCCTGCTCAACGAGCCGGACCGCCCCGAGACCGTGACCCGCTTTGCCGGGCAGTCCCTGCAGTCCCTGCAGCGCATGGAGCAGCTGATCCAGTCGCTGTTGAAGATGGCCCGGCTGGACGCCGGGAGCATCCGTTTTGACCGGCAGCTTCACCCGGCCCGTGAACTGGTGGAGCGGGCGCTGGCCCCTTTCACAGCCCGGGCCGCCCGGGAGGGCAAGCGCCTTTTGGCCGAAGGGCCGCCGGACCAGACACTCTGCTGCGATCTGGAGTGGACCGGCGAAGCACTCGGCAACCTCATCAAAAACGCGCTGGATCACACCGGGCGCGGCGGGACGGTACGGGTGCAGTGGCAGGGCACCCCGGCCCTGTTCCGCCTTTCGGTCTGTGACGACGGCAGCGGCATCCCGCCGGAGGACCTGCCCCATATCTTCCAGCGGTTCTACCGCAGCAAACAATCCGGCGACCCCAACGGGGCCGGGTTGGGCCTGCCGCTGGCGAAGTCCATCGTGGAGGGGCAGGGCGGCCTGCTGACCGTGGAGCGTACCGGCCCCGAGGGCACGGCCTTCGCCGTCACCTTCCTGATGAACCTTACAAAAGCGCAAGATGCGATTCACCCGGACGTAAGCTGACCCTGCTATGATAGGGGCATGCCAGGGGGGGCCGGCATCCCGCCGCAGGCAGATCCCCCCAGGCAGAAGGAGGCGTAACCCTATGGAAATTTTGAATGTACAAAAACTCTGCAAGACCTACGGGCAGGGCGAAGCGCAGGTGGATGCGCTCAAACAGGTCACTTTCACATTGGAAAAAGGCCAGTTTGCCGCCGTGGTCGGGGAATCGGGTTCCGGCAAAAGCACGCTGCTGCACTGCATCGGCGCGCTGGACACCCCCACGTCGGGCAACATCCGCATCGACGGGCAGGACCTGTTCGCCATGAAGGAGGAACAGCGCACCATCTTCCGGCGGCGGAACATCGGGTTCGTGTTCCAGTCCTTCCAGCTGGTGCCGGAACTGGACGTGGAGCAGAACCTGATCTTTCCCCTGCTGCTGGACTACAAGCGTCCCGACCCTGCCCGGGTGGAGGAACTGCTGGACGTGCTGGGCCTGACCGAACGGCGGCACCATCTGCCGGGGCAGCTTTCGGGCGGGCAGCAGCAGCGGGCGGCCATCGGCCGGGCGCTCATCACGCGGCCCAAACTGATCTTGGCTGACGAACCCACCGGCAACCTGGACAGCAAGAACAGCCGTGAGGTGATCGGCCTGCTCACCCAGGCCTCCCGGCGCTACCGCCAGACCATCCTGATGATCACCCACAACCCCGCCCTGACCACCGCGGTGGACCGGGTCTTTCAGGTGCGGGACGGCGTTTTGCAGGAGTTGGGGGGCTGATGGCGTTGAGCAGTTACCTTGCGCTGATCCCCCCATACGAGAAATCGCACCGCAAAAGCAGCCGCATCTCGGTGGTCTGCATCGTGCTTTCCGTTCTGTTGGTGACGGCCATTTTCAGCATGGCCGATATGGCGCTGCGCGCGCAGAAAAACTACTTCATCAAAACGAACGGCGAATACCACATCAGCCTGACGGGCATCGACCGCGAGACCGCCGCACTGATCGGTTCCCGCGTGGACGTGGCGCTCTGTGGGTGGGTCTGCCAGGGCAGCAGCGGCACCATCGGCGGCCACACGGTCAGCTTTGCCGGCGCCGGCCGGGAGGTCTTTTCGGCCCTGACCGAAATGCAGCTGGAAAGCGGGGCCTACCCCGCCCACCCCGACGAAGCCCTGCTGAACCACTCGGCTCTGGAACAGCTGGGCCTTGCACCCGGCGGCACAGTGACCGTTGCCGTGCCGGATGGTTCCTGCCGGGAATACCGCATCACGGGAGTTCTGGCCGATATGGGCAGCCTGCTCAAAGCCGACGTATACGGCATGGTGCTGACCGAAGAAGGCTTCCGCCAGATCGCGGACGAAAACGCCGGGGACGGCACCACCTTCCGCGTGCAGTTCAAGGACGGCGTCCATATCCAGCGGGCTATGGATTCCATCCGGGAACAGTTTGGCCTTGCCGACGGCCAGATCAGTGAAAACACCGCGCTGCTGGGGCTGATGGGCCAGAGCGAGAACAGCACGATGCAATCGCTGTACATCGTGGCGGGGGCGCTTTTCCTGCTGGTGCTGACCGCCGGGGCCGTCATGATCGCCGCCAGTTTCAACACCAATGTGCTGGAACGGGTCCAGTTCTACGGGCTTCTGCGTTGTCTGGGTGCCACAAAGCCACAGGTCCGGCGTTTCGTCATCGTGCAGGGGCTTCGCCAAAGCCTGAAAGGCGTCCCCCTCGGGTTGGTCGCAGGGCAGTTCGTCACCTGGGGCGCCTGCCTGCTGTTGCGTTCCATCAGCGGGGAGCGCTTTTCGGAGATTCCGCTTTTCCAGTTCAGCGTCAGCGGGCTTGCCGCCGGGGCCGTGGTCGGGTTCCTGATCGTCCTGCTGGCTGCCCTGTCCCCCGCCCGCCGGGCTTCCAAAGTATCCCCCATAACGGCGGTCAGCGGCAGTTCGCAGCTGGCCCGGAACGAGCGCGCCGTCCGCGCAGAGCGGCTCCCCATTGAGATCCGCCTGGGCGTTTTTCATGCGCTTTCCGGCAAAAAGAATCTGTTCCTGATGACCTGTTCCTTTGCCGTCAGCATCATGATGTTCCTGTCTTTCCAGGTCCTGGTCGTCTTTCTGGACCAGGGGATGCCCGCCCTTTCGCCGTCCGCCGCGGATGTATCCATCACCGGGGACGGCGCCCCGCTGGACAGGACGTTGGCGGACCGGCTCCGCAAGACCCCGGGCATCGCCCATGTTTTCGGCCGCATGGAAGCCTCCGGGCTTTCGCTTTCTTCCCGCAGGGGGGAAAGCACCGTCACGCTGCTTTCTTATGACGATCTTCAGTTTGGCTGGGCGAAGCAGGACCTGAACCGGGGCAGCATCGCGCCCGTGCAGGAAACTATCGGGGCGGTTCTGGCCGTTTATCAGGACGGCACGGACTGGCAGGTTGGCGACACCGCGGTCCTGCATACGCCTTCGGGCGACAGGACCGTGACGGTCGCCGGGGTCCTGGCGTCGGTTTCAGCCGGGGCGGTCCATGGCGCGGACAGTACCATGATCTGTTCGGAGCAGACCTTCGCCGCCCTTATGGGCGATACAGGGTACGCCGCGGTGGACGTTCAGCTTGCCCCCGCAGGCGGTGATGATACGGTCGCCGCCATACGGGGGCTCGTCCCGTCCGGCAGCACGGTGTCCGATAAGCGGATCACCAATGCCGAAGCCCAGAGTTCCTACTACACGGGCGCGGTCTTTATCTACGGGTTCCTTGTCATCATCGCGCTGATCACGGTGTTCAACATCTTCAACAGCATGAACGCCAGCGTGGCGTCCCGGACCCGGCAGTACGGCGTTATGCGTTCCATCGGGATGAGTGTCGGCCAGCTTGACAAAGTGATCGCGGCGGAAGCCTTCACCTACGCCCTGCTGGGCTGTGCGGCCGGCTGTGTTCTGGGGCTGCCGCTGAACAGGCTGGCGTTCCAGTTCCTGATCGCGGACAAATGGGGGACCCCCTGGCAGGTCCCCGCCGCTTCCCTTCTCTTGATCGTGGCCCTCTGCCTTGCGTCCGCCGCCCTCGCCATACGCCGCCCCATGCGGCTGATCGGCCGGATGACGGTCGTGGATACGATCAAACAGCAGCAATAATATCCCGGGTAAACAAAGAGGCTTTTATGAAAACTTTGTATCTGCACAAACCGCACCCGCCCCGCGCGCAGGACCGCACGGCGCGGGGCCGTATTCCGCTGGCGAAAGGAGCGACGCAGCGATGATGAAGCATTATCTCGATCTGGCCGCCCGGTCCGACCGGGTCCACCGGCGGCAGAGCCGCATGACCCGCCTGTGCATCGTGCTGGCGGTGTTCCTGGTGGCCGTCATGTTCGGTCTGGCGGATATGTACCTGCAGGGCATGGTCATCGAGACCCGCCGCCAGACCGCGCGCTTTGTGCGGCGGGAGGCCCTGCAGTGGTGCGTGACCGCCATCCCCGTGGGGCTGGGTCTGAGCGTGCTGGTCGTATGGGCGCTGTGCGCCGTGATGCGGCATTTCAGCAGCGTGTGGTTCGGTTCCATCCCGCTGTTCGGCATCAGTTGGCTGAGCCTTGGCGCCGCCACCGTGCTGGGGCTTCTCACGGTGCTGCTGGCGGCCCACACCCCGGCGCGGCAGGCCGCGCGGGTCTCCCCGCTGGAGGCCGTCGCCGGTAATCCGGGGCAGGCGCGCCCTTTCCGCCACGCCGCCAACACCCGCCGCTGGCCGGTGGAGATCGCGCTCGGCGTCCATCATGCCCGGGCCGGCAAGCGCAGCTATCTTTTGATGACCGGGGCGTTCGCCCTCTGCCTGACGCTGTTCCTCGGGTTCTGTACGCTGGTGCCTTTTATGAAAAACGCCTTTGCTCCCAAAGCCTGGACGCCGGACCTTTCCATCGTCAGCGAGACGAACACCTGCTCCATCGACCCGGCCCTGCTCGACGCCGTGGCTGCAGAGCCTTCGGTCCGCCGGACGTTCGGCCGGATGTTCGCCTACGACCTGCCGCTGCAGACCGGCGGGCAGGCGCGGGCCTGCACGCTGATCTCGCTGGAGGAAACACAGTTCGGCTGGGCGCAGGAGCAGCTGGCGGAGGGATCCGTAGAAGCGGCGTCCGCCGGGGACCAGGTGCTCTTTGTGGCCAACACCGACGCCCGCGTCGCCGCCGGGGAGCGGCTGACGCTGACCGTGAACGGTACGGAGCAGGCGGTGACGGTAGGCGGCATCCTGACGGATCACCCGCTGGCCCGTACCGCAGGCACTGAAACGCTGTTCTGCTCCGAAAAGACGTTCACCCGGCTGACCGGCGAAAACGGATACACGATTTTGGATGTGCAGTTCCGGTCCAGTGCGGACGAAAGCGACGTGGCCGCGGTGGAAGCCCTGTTCGGCGGCGGCGTTGCCTTTACCGGCGATCTGGTCCGCAACCGGCAGCAGCGGGGGCTGTATTATGCCTTCTCGGTGCTGGTTTACGGGTTCCTCTCGGTGATCGTGGCGATCACGATGTTCCATATCATGAATACTGTCCGCCTGGGGGTAGCCGCCCGCACCCGCCAGTACGGCGCGCTGCGCGCCATCGGCATGAGCGGCCGCCAGCTGACCCGCATGGTGGCGGCCGAAGCGGTCACCTACGCCGCCGGGGGCGTGCTGCTGGGCTGCGCGCTGGGGCTGGCGCTGCACTGGTTTTTGTATTCCAGCCTGGTCACGCGTACCTTTGGCGTTCCCTGGTCGGTCCCCTGGCCGGAACTCGCGCTCATCGCCGGGGTCATCCTGCTGACCACCGCTCTCTCGGTGCGCGGCCCTGTCAGACGGCTGCGGGCGCTGCCCATCGTGGAAACCCTCACCGTGCAATAACTGCGCAGACAAAAACCGGGACCGCTGCCGCCTTACGGCGGGCTGCGGTCCCGGTCGCTGTGTGCTCAGGTGTTGTTCATTACGACGCGCTCCACTGTGTCGGCCACATGTTCGCAGGCGTCCATGCAGCTTTCCAGGTAGTGGTATACCTCGCGCCAGGCGATGACTTCGATGGGGTCGGTGCAGTTCTTGTGCAGCTTGCGCATACTGGCCAGGAACAGCCGGTCGCCCTGCTCCTCCAGATCGTTGATGCGTACCACATGGTCATGCAGCGTCTTGGAGTGCTTGAAGTCCGCCAGTTCCTTCACCAGCAGTTTGACTTCCTCACAGCACTGGATGACTTTCTGGGCCATTTCCAGCGCGTCGGGGCGGATGCTCTGGATGTTGTTGCAATAGATACGCTGGAGCACATCCTCGATCTTGTCGATCACATCGTCGATGTTGCCGGACAGCGTGGCGATATCCTCCCGCTCGATGGGGGTGATGAACGCTTTGACCAGCACGCTCTGCAGTTCATGCTTTTTTTCGTCGGCGCTGTGCTCGATCTTGTGGATCTCGTCCAGTTCCTGCCGGATGTTGGCGGGCTGGAAATTCTGCATCATCGCTTCCAGCAGATGGGCGGCACGGCAGGCATCCTCAGCGCAGGCCGAGAAGGTATCAAAATAGTAGGAATCCTGAACTTTCGCCATGATCGTTTCTCCTTGCTTTTTGTGTTGCGGTAACGGAACGGTACCCTGCTGCGGGGCATTTCCCCGCCGCCATGCTCAGATGAGGAACATGAACAGCTTGGCCATGGCAAAGCTGATCAGGCCACAACCGGGGAACGTGAACACCCAGGTGAGCATCATATCCTTGACGACGCCGTAGTTGATGGCGGAAAGCCGCTTGACGGCCCCCACGCCCATGATGGCGCTGGTCTTGGTGTGGGTAGTGGATACCGGGATGCCAAACAGGCTGGACAGCAGCAGGCAGAACGCCGCCGAGAGGTCCGCTGCAAAACCCTGGTATTTTTCCAGCCGGACCATGTCCATCCCCACGGACTTGATGATCTTCTCGCCGCCGACGCTGGTGCCCAGACCCATGACAGTGCTGCACAACAGCATCAGCCAGACCGGGATGACCACCCCGCTGACGCTGGACTGCCCGTTGCAGAAGGCCACGCCCAGGAACAGCACGCCGATGAATTTCTGGCCATCCTGCGCGCCGTGCATGAAGCTCATGGCCGCCGCGCCGAAGATCTGCGCGTAGCGGAAGAAGCCGTTTGCCTTGCGGCGGTCCAGCCCGGCGCACACCCAGGTCAGCAGCTTGCAGATGAGCCAGCCGGAGCCGAAACCCAGCAACAGGCTCATGACAAGACCGTAGAGGACCTTGACCCACTCGGCCCCGTTGACGCCGCCCAGACCGTTGTTGATGGCGATGGCCGCGCCGGTCAGGCCGGCGATCAGGCTGTGGCTCTCGCTGGTGGGGATGCCGAACCAGGAAGCCGTGACGCTGTATACCACGATGGAAAACAGCGCCGCGCACAGCGCGATGAGGGCTTCGTGGGTGTTGCCGCCGAAGTCCACCATGTTGGAGATGGTGGAAGCGACGGAGGAGTTGATGCGGGTCATGACCAGCACACCGAGAAAGTTGAACCCGGCGCTGAGCAGGATGGCCGGGCGGACCCGCATGCAGCGGGTGCTGATGCAGGTAGCGATGGCGTTGGGGGCGTCGGTCCATCCGTTGACGAAGATGACGCCCAGCGTGAGCGCCACGGTCATCAACAAAATGGGGTTGGAGGCCATCTGCTGGAGAAAATGCGACAGCGTTACATCCATGTACGAGTCTCCCTTGTATTCTTCTCTTTTCTCTTTTTCCTATTCTTTGATTGTAAAGGTGGGTGCAGCGCACGGCGCTGCGTCGGTGGGGTCCGGCCCCACGGTTACTATCATAACAGAAACGCCGACATTTTACAACGAAATTTTACGTGATTTTGACCTGCAGTTTACAGAAAATCCGTTGCCTGCCTGCTTTTTCCCGCTTCTTTCCAACATGCGGCCCTTATTTTTCGTCCGGGTCCCCTGCCCTGCAAAAAAAGCCGGCCGCGCAAAGCCGAACATGACAGACAGGTGTCCGCTTTCTATGGTATAATACAGACAATGACAGAAGGGCGGTGGCGCCATGAAAATGGACCGGCTGATCGGCATTTTGTCCATCCTCCTCCAGCGGGAACAGGTCACCGCGCCGGAACTGGCGGAGCAGTTCGAAGTATCCCGCCGCACCATCCAGCGGGACATCGAAGCCCTCTGCCGGGCAGGCATCCCCATCACCACCGCACAGGGGGCTGGCGGCGGGATCTCCATCATGGAGGGATACCGGGTAGACCGAACGGTGCTCACCGCCCCGGAGATGCAGGCCATTCTGGCAGGGCTGCGCAGTCTGGACAGCGTCAGCGGCACCCGGCGCTATGCTCAGCTCATGGAAAAGCTGTCCGCCGGGAACCATACGCTGCTATGAAAGGCTTCACACGGGAACATACCGAGTTCAGCCTGTGCGGGCTGAACTGCCTGCTCTGCCACATGCAGTTGGGCGGCTACTGCCCTGGCTGCGGAGGCGGACCGGGCAACCAGAGCTGTGCCATTGCCCGGTGTTCATTGGATCAAGGCGGACATGCCTTTTGCAGTGATTGCTCCTCTTATCCCTGCGTTCGGTATGATGAATTTGATGCGGCAGATTCCTTTGTGCCTCATAGCCGCCGTGCCGCCGATCTGGATCGCGCCCAGGAATTGGGGCTGGATACCTACATAAACGAACTGCGGGCCAAACGGGCCATTCTGGATAAGCTGCTGGCCAACTATAACGATGGCCGCCGCAAAACCTTCTATTGCGCGGCGGTGTACCTGCTGCCGTTGGAAGATCTGCAAAATGTTGTGGTCAAGCTGGAAGGCCAGCCGGAATGTTCCATCAAAGAGCGGGCCGCGGCCGCCGTGAAGCTGCTGCAAGGGGCAGCTGATGATCGCGGTATCTGTCTGAAGCTGAAAAAGAAGACGGGGTGACCGTGTGGCAGTTTCTAAAGTAACACGCTCGTTTCCCTGTGCTGTAGAACAGCTGTGGCAAATTGCGGCCGGTCTGGCGCGGGTGGAAGTTCTGGACGCAACCCGCTTTGTGGAGCATACCAAAAGCAGTCATGTGGCCCCTTTTGCGAAAAATCCTTGACACCATCGTGCATTTTCAGAAAATCCAGATTTTCCGGGCCCAAAATCGCCTGTTGAACAAAAGGCAGGCATAAAAAATCCCCCTGCGGCTGAAATCAGCAACAGGGGGATTGGCGTATTACAGGTAGATCTCCAAGCCACGCCATCGGCTTGGGCGCCTCACGCTGTTATGCGCTTTTTGGAATGCTTGCGCATCCTCTAAGCTGAGCGTGAGCTCCAAGAGTCCAACGGTTTTACTTGCGAGGATTCTTGATTGCTGCCTGTCCTGTGCCAATCCCGCCGCCGAAATGTCCCCATTCAGCCGACCATTCCTGTTGATCAGAAAGGATGGGCGGGAAGCCCCGGGGGGCGGCCAGGCCCCCCGGTATAAATTGCTTTCCAATGTAATGCGCGGATATTCCTTCCGCCCGTTGACCTCGCAGACCAGCGTCTGCGGTTCGGGTGCCAGATCCAGCACCCAGGCGAACCGCGTGTCGTCGATGGGTGTGATGCGGCGGACAAAGTTCTGGATGAACCACTCGCTTACCTTGCCATCGGTAAAGCCCACCGCTTCGCAGAGGCTGGCCTCGATGGCATCCATGTCCAGCGTCTTGTGGTCCCCCTGCTTGGCCAGCAGTTCCGCCTTCTCCTTGTTGACCCGCTGCTGCTGGACGCCGATCTCGTTGCTCTGCTCCACAAACTGGCTCAGAGTGATCTGGTTGGATGCCTTCATCATGATCAGGTTGTCCAGCCGTTGGTTCAGGGCATCCATCCGCTTGTCCAGGGCTTTCAGTTTGGCCGGGTCGGTGCTTTCCTCCCGGTAGCAGGCGTTGAGCATCCGGCAGGCTTCCAGCACTGCCTCCCGCCGGTTGCCCCACACAGTCTCGAAGATTTTCCGGGCCATCAGTTCCAGCTTCCATTCGGGAAAGGCTTTCAGTTCACAGATGCCCTCGGGCAGGCCGTGTTTCTTCAGATACAGGGCGGATTGCTTCTTGTGGCGGTAGCACTCAAAGCCATAGACCTGGGTTCCGTCCGCCTTGGTGTTCCACAGATACCGCCGCAGCTTGGAACCGCAGTGGCACACCAGCTTGGTGACCCATACGTTCTTGGCTACAGTGCCGCC